>NZ_JBFBKY010000002.1:220416-435780 GCF_040702335.1 Pseudarthrobacter sp. NPDC080039
AACCACCGACCCGGCCGCCACAGCCGACGTCAACCTCGGCCTCGGGGGCACCACCACCGGGACCGGAACCACGGACGCAACGACGGCAGCCCTCGCCGCAACCGTAGACCTTGGCGCCGGGTTGGGCAGCGGAACTGCGGGGAACGGAGCTCTTGATCCCGCGGTCGATCTAGGCATCAACGTGGGCATCGGAGCCGGCGCCGACACCAGCACCGGCACACCGGGCACCAACGCGCCAGGCACCACGGACCCCGGTACCGCGACCCCGGGTGACGGCATGATCGGAGACGCCGGCACCCTTGACCCGGGCGCCGTCGATTTGGGCACCACGGACCCGGGGCCGAGCGACACTGCCGGCACCGGGAGTGGGACGACTGCCGGCAATGATCAGACGGGCATGATTGGCGATGCCGGGACGGCAGGGATGGGTGATTTCCCGGCAGCACCGGCCGGTTCAAGGGCTGTCAGCGGAGCCATCACCCCCGTAACAGCATCGGGCAACACCACGGCCAGCGGTCATTCGTCTCTTGCCAACACGGGGGCTGCCCACAGCGGCCTCGCCAAGACGGGGTGGGACGGCACCCTGGTCCCTGTGGCCCTGTTGCTCCTGGCTGCCGGACTGCTGGTGCTCCGCAAGCGCAAGGTGTCCTAGAAGCCCCATTCCGGAACGGGAGAACAGCCCGCAGATGTGCGCCTGAAGTGGGCCGCCCTGCGGGCTGGAGAAAGGAGGACGGCAGCCCCGAAACGAAACAACCATACAAAACATGTCGTCAGCACACATGTCCTTGTAGCCAATGGTCCGGCGGCGAAAGTGTTTGGAATCGCCGCCGGACCGTCGGCGTGTCGCACGCGAAAGCCTAGGTCAATCGCTGGTTCCGGTGTCCCGCCCGTATAATTTGAGGTACGACAGTGCCGCAGAGCACCGGGAGGAACGGTCATGGTGGCGGAATCGCCTAGCTCCATCAAGAATGAAGTTGTCGGCGGTCGCTACCGTTTGGGTGACGTCATCGGACGCGGCGGAATGTCCTCCGTGTACTGCGCCCGCGATGAGAATCTGGGCCGCGATGTGGCCCTGAAGCTGTTCGCTCCCCAGGCTCCGGATGCCGAGGAACTGAAACGGCAGGAAGCCGAGATCCGGCTCCTCGCCACCCTGAACCACCCCGGACTGGTAACGCTTTTCGACGCCGGCATTGATGACCGGATACCGGACGAGCCGCGCCCGTTCCTGACCATGGAGCTGGTGGAGGGCCAGGACCTCCGCGGCCGCATACGGCACAGCCGGGTGCCCCTTGAAGAACTTGCCGTCATTGGTGCCGGGATCGCCGATGCTCTGGCCTATGTGCACGGCCTCGGCATCATCCACCGCGACATCAAACCGGGCAACATCCTCCTGGTCCAGATCCGTCCGGGCGAGCCGCTGCGACCCAAGCTCACGGATTTCGGCATCGCCAGGATCGTCGATTCCACCCGGCTGACGGCAACGGGAACCATGGTGGGGACCGCTGCCTACCTCAGCCCGGAACAGGCCCTCGGCAAGCCGCTGTCTTCGGCCACAGACATCTACTCCTTGGGCCTGGTGCTGCTGGAATGCATCAAGGGCACCGTGGAGTATCCCGGCAGCGCGGTGGAATCCGCCGTGGCCCGGCTCCACCGCGCCCCGGAGATTCCCGACGACGTTCCCTCCGAATGGGCGGATCTCATCCGTTCCATGACAGCCATTGAGCCGCTGGAGCGGCCCAATGCTGTGGACATTGAGACTGCCCTGCGCCAGGCTTTGGTTTCCCCAGCATCAACGCCGGGAGAACTGGCTCCTGAATCCACCCGGGTACTGCCGGCGATGCCTTTCCACCCTCCCACCATCACTGCCGAAGAATCAGTGGATGAAGTGCGTGAGGCTGCCGAAGCCACGGGGGCGATGGTTCCCGGATCCCCTGCCAGGGTATCCGACCGGAAGGCGGCCGCAGCTGCTGCCCCGCCCCCTGCTTCGACGGCCACAGCCGCTTCGCCCGCGGCCACGGCCGCTAAGAAGCCCCGACTTCCATGGAGCCGGCGGGTCTGGCTGGCTGTTGTCATCGGTGTCCTGGTAATTGCCGCAGGCGCCGCAGCGGTGATGATGAGCGTCTCCGCGCGGCCCGCAGACGTGGTGCCCTACCCCACGGTGACAGGCGTTTTGGGCGACCACCTGCAGGAGCTTCAGAAGAGCGTGGAGCCGTGACCCTTTTAGCGGGTCGCGGCGGCCGCGTCCTCACTGGGTGCCTCGCGTTTGTGGCGGCGGCCGGCGTCCTCAGCGGATGCGCCCCGAGTAACAGCGGGCTGCAGCGCGAAGCCGCCACGCAACTCCAGGCGCGGGTGCTGGAAGTGACCGCGGCGGCCTCCCAGAACGACCCCGCCACCGCGCTGAAGGCCCTGGAAGGGCTCGAGACGGACCTGTCGGCGGCGCAGTCAAAGGGCCAGGTCTCCGAGGAACGGCGCCGCAGCATCACCACTGTGGCCACCGCTGTCCGTGCTGACCTGAACGATATCCTCGCCGCCCAGCAGGCTGCCGCAAAGGCCGCCCAAGACGCCTCCAACGCCGCAGGCCAACCGACGCAAGGCACATCCCCCACGCCGCAAGCTCCTGTGTCCCAGGCAGCTCCTGCCCCGGCACCGGGCAATGCCGGGGACACTGGGAAGAACAACAGCGACAAGGGCAAAGGCAAGAACTGACCCCGGGCGGACAGAACCAAATACTAAAGAAGCGGTGCTCCGGTCTTGGACCGGAGCACCGCTTCTTTTATGTCAAAGCTGCCGCAGCAGCCCGTCGCTAGCTCAGGCTGGCGATGACCTTGTTAAGCGTGGCGGAAGGACGCATCACGGACGAAGCCTTGGCGTCGTCCGGGCGGTAGTAGCCTCCGATGTCCACCGGAGAGCCCTGCACCTCGGCCAGCTCGCCCACAATCGTTTCCTCCTTGGCGGAAAGCTCGCCGGCGACCGAGCTGAACGCGGCGGCCAGGTCGGCGTCGTCGGTCTGCTTGGCCAGTTCCTCGGCCCAGTAGCGGGCCAGGTAGTAGTGGCTGCCACGGTTGTCCAGCTCGCCGGCGCGGCGGCTAGGGGACTTGTTCTCCAGCAGGAACGTGCCGGTGGCCCGGTCCAGGGTGTCGGCCAGCACCTGGGCGCGGGCGTTGCCGGTGGTGGTAGCCAGGTGCTCGAAGCTGACGGCCAGGGCCAGGAATTCACCCAGGCTGTCCCAGCGCAGGTGGTTTTCCTTCAGCAGCTGCTGGACGTGCTTGGGGGCGGAGCCGCCGGCGCCGGTCTCGAAGAGCCCGCCGCCGTTCATCAGCGGAACAACCGAGAGCATCTTGGCGCTGGTGCCCAGTTCCAGGATGGGGAACAGGTCCGTGAGGTAGTCGCGAAGCACGTTGCCGGTGACGGAGATAGTGTCCTCACCCTTGCGGATGCGTTCCAGGGTGAAAGCAATGGCCTTGACCGGGGACAGGATCTGGATGTCCAGGCCCTCCGTGTCGTGTTCCTTGAGGTAATCGTTGACCTTGGCGATGAGGTTGGCGTCGTGGGCGCGCTCCTCGTCCAGCCAGAAGACGGCCGGGGTCTGCGAGGCGCGGGCGCGGGTGACAGCCAGCTTGACCCAGTCGCGGATGGGGGCGTCCTTGGTCTGGCAGGCGCGCCAGATATCACCGGGGACGACGTCGTGTTCGATCAGGACGCTGCCGTTGCCGTCAACGACCTGGACCTTGCCGGCTTCCTGGATCTCGAACGTCTTGTCGTGGCTGCCGTATTCCTCGGCCGCCTGCGCCATGAGGCCCACGTTGGGGACGGTGCCCATGGTGGTGGGGTCGTAGGCGCCGTTGGCCCGGCAGTCATCGATGACAACCTGGTAGATGCCGGCGTAGGAGCTGTCCGGCAGGACGGCCAGAGTGTCGGCTTCCTTGCCGTCCGGGCCCCACATGTGGCCAGAGCTGCGGATCATCGCGGGCATGGAAGCGTCCACAATGACGTCGCTGGGAACGTTCAGGGTGGTGATGCCCTTGTCGGAATCCACCATGGCCAAAGCGGGGCCGTCTTCCAGGCCCTTCTTGATCAGGTTCTGGACACCTTCACGGACGTCCGAGGGCAGGTCCTCGAGGCTGCTGAGGATGGCTGCCAGGCCGTTGTTGGGGCTGATGCCGGCTGCGGCGAGCTGCTTGCCGTAGGTCTCGAACAGTTCGGAGAAATAGGCCTTGACCACGTGGCCAAAGATGATGGGGTCCGAGACCTTCATCATGGTGGCCTTCAGGTGTGCGGAGAACAGCACTCCTTCTTCCTTGGCGCGGGCCACCTGGGCCTTGAGGAATTCGTCCAGTGCGGCGGCGCGCATCACGGTGCCGTCGATGACCTCGCCGGCCAGGACAGGGAAAGCCTTCTTCAGGACCTTCACCGAGCCATCCTCGCGGACCAGCTGGATGGAGATGGTTCCTTCGGACTCGATGACCACGGACTTCTCGTTGGAGCGGAAGTCGTTCTGGCCCATAGTGGCCACGTTGGTCTTGGAGTCGGGGGTCCAGGCGCCCATGGAGTGTGGGTTCTGGCGGGCGTAGTTCTTGACGGACAGGGGTGCGCGGCGGTCCGAGTTGCCTTCACGCAGGACCGGGTTCACGGCGGAGCCCTTGATCTTGTCGTAGCGCGAGCGGATGGCGGTTTCCTCATCGGAAGACGGGTTGTCCGGGTAATCCGGGAGCGCGTAGCCCTGGCCCTGCAGCTCTGCAATGGCCGCCTTCAGCTGCGGGATGGAGGCGCTGATGTTGGGCAGCTTGATGATGTTGGCTTCCGGCGTCTTCGCCAGCTCACCGAGTTCAGCAAGGGCGTCACCGATCTGCTGCTCGGGGGTCAGGTAGTCACCGAAGACGGCGATGATGCGGCCGGCGAGCGAAATGTCGCGGGTCTCCACCTCCACACCTGCTGTCGAAGCGAAGGCCTCGATGATCGGCAGGAACGAATAGGTAGCCAGCATCGGCGCTTCGTCGGTGTGGGTGTAGATAATCTTGGACATGCGCGGGCGTCTCCCTGTGGGTCGGCTTGGTTGTGAAAAATTCGGTCTATTTCACCATGTACAACTTACCCGAGGACGACGGTTCGAACCTTAACGGGCCTCCCGCGTTACCGCGCTTGAGAGCCGGATTACAGCGATAGAGACGTCCGACGGCGCCCCGGGGCACCCGGGTGCCCCGACCCGCCGTCGTCACCGACCCGCGCAAGGACACGCCGGAAGGGACTTAAGGCCGTTTCTGGTATCTCATTACTGTGTACAAACTTGCCGGGTAACGATAAATTCGCTGAGTCACTCCCGATCCCGGGCCCAACCCCGTTCAGACAGGACAACAATGACACGCACAAGGTCTCTGGCCTCCGGCCTCCTCACTCTCTCGGCCGCCGCCGCACTTGCGCTCGTTTCGGCTGGTGGGGCCTCTGCCGCGGCGGCCCCGTCCGACGGGAAGGCCACCCCGTCCATCGCCAGCGTCGCAGTGGACGCCAGCGGCGCAGCAGACTATTGGACTCCTGAGCGCATGCAGGCTGCAGTGCCTGGCGACACGCTGGCCGGCAAGGCGCTGGAACGCGGCAACCGCTCAAACCCTCTTCTCGTGGAAAAGGGCAAGGCCACAACCACCAAGGGGACCAAGGGCAAGCCCAGGATCGCACAGAGTGAAAGCCCCGTTTCACACATCGGCAAGGTCTTCTTCACCATGGGTACCACCAACTATGTGTGCTCCGGCAACGCTGTCACCTCGGGTAACCACAGCACCGTAGCCACCGCCGGGCACTGCGTGAATGAGAGCGGCGCGTATGCCACCAATTTCGTCTTCGTGCCGGCGTACGACAACGGCGCGGCGCCGTACGGCAAGTGGACCGCCAAGGCTTTGTATGCCCCCACCCAGTGGGTTTCCAACGGCGACATGACCTACGACACCGGCTTCGCCGTGGTCAACCCGGACAGCAAGGGCGAGCTGCTCACTGACGTCGTTGGCGGTTCCGGCACTGCCTTCAACCAAGCCTATGGGCTGACTTACAAGGCCTACGGCTACCCGCAGGCCTCACCGTTCGACGGCACGTCCCTGTGGAGCTGCACCGGCAAAGCCACGAAGGACACCAACAATCCCCAGTTCGGCACGCAGGGCATCCCCTGCGACATGACCGGCGGTTCCTCGGGCGGTCCCTGGTTCATCCAGACGGACTCCACCACCGGCTCCGATGGCCTGCAGAATTCCATCAACAGCTACGGCTACAACGGCTCAGCCGTGATGTACGGCCCGTACTGGGGCGCGACCATCCAGAAGGCCTTCAACCTTGCAGCAGCCTCCTAAACCGCAGCCCGACGAGGGTTCCGTGAGCCACACAGACCTGAACCAGTCCCCCGAAGAAGTCCTCGAGTACTGGACGGAAGAGCGGATGGCGGAAGCCAAGCCCCGGGAAATTCGTCTCCCCCAGCCGGAACCCCCTGAGGACCAGGACTAAGCAAGCACAACGACGACGGCGCCCGTCCCCTGCACAGGGGACGGGCGCCGTCGGCTGTTTGGACTTTCAGTGGAAGAAGTGCCGGGCACCCGTGAAGTACATGGTGATGCCGGCCGCGTTGGCGGCGGCGATGACTTCCTCATCGCGCACGGAGCCGCCGGGCTGGACGACGGCGCGGACGCCGGCGTTGATCAGGATCTGAAGGCCGTCGGCGAACGGGAAGAACGCGTCCGAAGCTGCCACGGCACCGCGGGCACGCTCGGGTGCGCCGCTCGTGTCGGCGTTGGAGGCACCGCCGGCACCTTCGACGTCGGACTCTACCGTCACGCCAAGGGTGTTGGCCCGCTCCACAGCCAGCCGGCAGGAATCCAGGCGGTTGACCTGGCCCATGCCGATACCGACCGCGGCACCGTTCTCTGCAAGGAGGATGGCGTTGGACTTCGCGGCCCGGCACGCGGTCCAGGCGAAGGCGAGGTCCGCGAGGGTCTTCTCATCCGCGGCCTCGCCCGCGGCGAGGGTCCAGTTGGCGGGGTTGTCGCCGTCGGCGTCCACCTTGTCGGTGACCTGGACCAGCATGCCGCCGGAGACCTGGCGGAACTCCGTGGGGTAGCGCCCGTAGCCCTCGGGCAGGGCCAGGAGGCGGATGTTCTTCTTCTTGGAGAGGATTTCCACGGCCTCGGGCTCGAAGCCGGGGGCGATGACAACCTCGGTGAAGATGTCCTTGACGGTGTTGGCCATGCCGGCGGTTACCGTGCGGTTGGCAGCGATGACGCCGCCGAACGCGGAAACGGGATCGCACGCGTGGGCCTTTGCGTGGGCATCAGCGATGGGGTCGGCGGCATCGGCGGAACCCACGGCAACGCCGCAGGGGTTGGCGTGCTTGATGATGGCGACGGCGGGTTCGCTGAAGTCGTAGGCGGCGCGAAGGGCAGCGTCGGCGTCAACGAAGTTGTTGTAGCTCATGGCCTTGCCGTGCAGCTGGTCTGCCTGGGCAATGCCCACCGGCGCAGCCTTGTCCACATACAGCGCAGCCTGCTGGTGCGGGTTCTCGCCGTAGCGCAGGACCTCGGAGCGTTCCAGGGACAGGCCGGCGTAGGCGGGCCAGTCGATGACGCCGTCGCCGTCCTCGTCCAGGAACTGGTTTGCGGTCCAGGTGGCCACGGCGTTGTCGTAGGCAGCGGTGTGCGCGAAGGCCTTGGCGGCGAGGCGGCGCCGGGTCTTCAGATCGAAGCCGCCTGCTGCGGCAGCCTCCACGACCTGGCCGTAGAAGGACGGGTCCACCACAATGGCGACGGCGGCGTGGTTCTTGGCTGCCGACCGCACCATGGCGGGGCCTCCAATATCGATCTGTTCCACCACATCGTCCTGCGCGGCACCGGACTTGACGGTCTCCACGAACGGGTAGAGATTTACCACCACCAGGTCGAAGGCCTCAATGTCCATGCTGGCCAGGGTCTCCATGTGCGCCGGAACGCGCCGGTCGGCCAGGATGCCGCCGTGGACGCGCGGGTGGAGGGTCTTGACGCGGCCGTCCAGCATCTCGGGCGAACCGGTGACTTCCTCCACCTCCTGCACCGGGATGCCTGCGGCGGCAATCTTCTTGGCAGTGGAACCGGTGGACACGAGCTTCACGCCCGCTGCATGCAGGCCCTTGGCGAGATCCTCCAGGCCGGTCTTGTCGTAAACCGAGATCAGGGCCCGGCGGATGGGTACACGGTCAATGGATACGCGCTCATGCTGCGTGAAGCTCACAAATGTCTCCGTCTTATCTCGCGGACCACGGCCGCGGTTGGTGGGGATAGGGCCAGTTTATCGCGAAGGGCGCGGTTGCCCCGTGCGTCCTCCGGAGTGTGAACGCGGCGGGGCCCGGCTAGAGTTTCAACAGGAGGCGGCGATGAACACTTACACCACTGTGCCCAGCGGCGAACAGGTGGTCCAGGAACTTCCCTGGCGATGGAAAGTCCAGGGCAGGATTTTTCTGGTGGGGGGCCTTGGCTTCATGTTCGACGCCTGGGATGTGACACTCAACGGCATCCTGATTCCCCTCCTGTCCAAGCACTGGTCCCTCTCCGCCGGCGAGGCCGCCTGGGTGGGAACATCCAACCTCATCGGCATGGCCCTGGGTGCCTTTATTTGGGGAACCATCGCGGACACAGTGGGTCGCCGGAAGGCCTTCACCGCAACCCTGCTGCTGTTCTCGGTGTTCACCGTGCTGGGCGCGTTCTCCCCTGACTTCATCTGGTTCTGCGTCTTCCGGTTCCTGGCCGGCTTCGGACTGGGCGGCTGCATCCCCGTGGATTACGCACTGGTGGGCGAGTTCACGCCGCGGAAACAGCGCGGCAGGGTGCTGACGGCGATGGATGGCTGGTGGCCGGTGGGCGCCGCCCTCGCCGGGTTCGTCTCGGCCGGACTGGTGGCCCTCTCGGGCGACTGGCGGCTGACCCTGCTGGTGATGGTGCTGCCCGCGCTCCTGGTCTTCTGGGTCCGGCGCAGCGTGCCGGAGTCTCCGCTGTTCCTCATCCGCAAGGGCCGGCGGGAGGAAGCGGCCCGGATCATTGACGGGCTGGTGGAAGCCACAGGGGCGGAGGCACGGGCCTACAGCCTCCCCGACGCCAGGGACGTGCCGCGGCTCTCGGCCGGCAGCGCCTGGACCCAGCTGCGCTCGGTCTGGCAGTTCAACTGGAGAATCACCGCCACGGCCTGGGCCCTCTTCTTCAGCATCCTGTTGGTGTACTACCTGTCCCTGACGTGGATGCCGCGGATCCTGATCGGCGCGGGATTCGCCGAGTACAAAGCCTTCGTCACCACGGCGTCCATGGCCGCCGTCGGATTCCTGGGAGTAGTGGTGGCGGCACTCCTGGTGGAGCGGGTTGGCCGAAAGTGGATCCTGGCAATCACGGGGCCGCTGTCTGCGCTGATCCTGGTGATCGTGGCGTTCGTGGTGGACATCCCCACGGCCGCGGTGTTCTGGCTGCTGGTGTTCGGGTTCGTGGTGCAGGTGGCCATCCCGGTCCTGTACGCGTACGTGTCCGAGCTGTACCCCACGGAACTGCGCGGGACCGGGTTCGGCTGGGCCTCAACGTTCTCCCGCCTGGGCGCAGGCTTTGGGCCGCTGGTCTTCGCTAATTACTTCTGGCCCGAGCTCGGCCTGGCCACTTCATTCGCCCTGGCCGGTGCGCTGGTCCTGGCGTCCGTGCTGTGGATGGCGTTCTTCTCCCCCGAGACACGCCGGCGCCGGCTGCAGTAGCCTTCGTCCACTGCGACTCGCTGATCCATTTTGGACGCGCACGTTCCCTTTCGCGCACCTTATTTAGGGCGCGCAAAGTAATACGCCCCCTGGAAGTGAGGATGCGCGTGGCAAAGGGGCGCTAGGCGGCGGAGTACGCGGGGTCTGCGGCCAACGCGGCCAGCGTGGACACCAGGAGCCGTCGCTCCACCACCTTGATGCGTTCGTGCAGGGTTTCCTCGGTGTCGGTGTCCCCGATGGTCACGGCTTCCTGGGCAATGATGGGTCCTGTGTCAACGCCGGCGTCGGCCCAGTGCACGGTGCAGCCGGTGACCTTCACCCCGTACGCCATCGCGTCCCGCACACCGTGGGCTCCGGGGAAGGCCGGGAGCAGGGCGGGGTGGGTGTTGAGGTACTTGCCGTTGAACGCCCCGATGAAGTCCGGGCTGACGATCCGCATGAACCCGGAGGACACCACCACGTCGGGCCGGTAGGCGGCCACGGCCTCGGTGAGCGCGGCGTTCCAGTCGGCGCGGTCCGGATAGGCCCTGAAGTCCACCACAAAGGTGGGGATGCCGGCGGCGGCCGACCGTTCCACGCCGTAGGTTCCCTGGCGGTCGGCGCCCACGGCTGCGATCTCAACATCCAGCTCCCCTGCCTTGACGGCGTCGATGACTGCCTGGAGATTGGACCCGGTTCCGGAAACGAGGACGACGATACGCATTGGTCCAGCTTAGGTGCAGGCTCGCGTACGCTGGAAACCATGAACAGCGAACCGGGCCGGAGCGGGCAGCAGCAGCTGAAGCCCCCGCTCAGCGACGCGGCGAAGGCCTCCCTGGCCAAGACCCACACACTGTTCCGGACGTTCGTGGTCTCGGTCCTTGGTTCGTTCTTCGTGTACCAGCTGGACGTCGGTTATCTGTGGTTGACAGCGCTGCTTACCGCAGCGAGCCTGGTCCTGGGAGCGGTCCTCCTGGTGCGGGCCACCCGGTTGAAGGAATCCAAGCTGATTCTCGTGGGCACCATTTCCGGCCTGGTGGTGGCCGTGGTCATGGTGCTGCTGATCGTCACCACAATGGTCCTGTTTGACCAGGTGCGCGACTACCAGGCCTGCCTGGGACGGGCGCTGACGGACCGGGCCTCCCATGCCTGCATGGTGCAGTTCCAGAACGTCCTGCCCACGAAGGTCCGCTAGCCGCGGAGTGGTCCCTAATGGACCAGTTCCCCGTGCCGTTCCGAGCCTGCTGTTTTCTCCCGTTCCAGCCATGGTCCCGCTGCGTAACCGATCACGACGCCGACACCCACCTCTGCGGCCACCCAGAGTCCAGTCCACAGGGGGTCGGGGCCGATGTCGGTCAGGCGCCCGAGGCCGGCTGATCCCCTGGCGATCCATGCCAGGCAGGCCGTCAGCAGGCCCGCCGCCACCCCCACGAGCGCAGCGAGCACCAGGGTGGAGAGGGTTGCCGTGAACCAACGGGCATGCACCTTGATGGCGAGCCACTCGTCGAAGTGGTTCTCCCCCTCCCGGAGGAACCACCAGCCTGCCATGACCCCTGCAAGCACCGGAACGATCAGGGCGACGAACGCGTAGCCCAGGGGTCCCGCGGGGATGGCCGCCAGGACAGGAATGGACGGGAGCGGCCCGACGGCGGTGGCCAGCGGACCGACCTGGGAACCGGCCCCCATCGCAAAACCAGCCCCGGACGTCCACGCCAGGGCAAAGACCACCAGGTTGGGCAGGAAGCCCAGCTGCGCGATGGTGAGGGCGGCGCCTCCCACGGGTCCGGCTCCGAGCGCCTCGTAGACGGAGACCACGAGGTTCCAGTGGATGAACAGGTCCACGGCCAGCAAAGCTGCGGCGAGGGTCAGCGCCGAAACCGCCGCCACGAATCCTGCTTTCGCGGCCGATGCCAAATACGAGCCGGCCCAGCGCGAATGCTGGCTGGTGCGGGAGATCCAGTCCACGGCGTCGACGCCGATGAGCCGGCTCCAGGAGCCTGCTTCCCGCCGGGCGCCAACCACCATGCCCAGCCCGTATGGAATCAGGGGAACCAGCATGGCGTACCAGAGATTGATGGCGACGTCGGCAGTGCGGCAAACGAAGCCGGTGGCGACGCCGAAGGCCGCGTAAACCGCCCACGAACCGAGCAACGCCTGCCATAACTGGTCGGTGTAGGAGGCACGGGCGAGCCGGCGGCCGGCACGCCATGCGAGAAGGAACGGGATCAGGGTGAGGCCCAGGGGAATCAGGCTCAGGACGCCCGAGCCGCCATGGCTCGCAGTGGCGGGCCCTGCCCCCGAAAGCCCAAGCGGCACGCCGTGGACCAGGAGCCAGGACTGGCCGGCCAGCCGGGCGAGCACCTCGAACTGCCCGTTCTGGAAACCGGCGGTGGCCCACACGGCAACGATGGGCGCCACCACCACCAGCGCGGAGATGACGGCCGCCTGCGCCGTTTCAAGGGCCCCCTGCAGCCACAAGGGCATGGGAAGGCCACGGTCTCCGGTCTGATCAGCGCGCAGTTTCATCGTGTTCCATGGTGTCACGGAGGGTGCGCCGCGCCCGCGAACGACAGGCTCCGCGGCCGTACTGATCGCAATCGAACGCCCGGCCCGTCGGCGCTTTTTCCTGGGGCCGGCCGTAAAATTGGTAGAAGCCAACACCCGCCGCCCCGCCGAGGGGGTACCGCGATTTCCGCTGGCCGCCGGCCGCCCGGCGCCAGCGAAGGCCCGGATTGCCGTAAGCCGGGAAAACAGGAGCCGCGAATGAGAGATGAACCGTAAGTTCTGAAGATATTCGTCCTACTGGCTGGTGCAGCCGCCGCTTCCAGCGCGGCTGCACCAGCGTCTTTAAACGCGACGGCGCCGGGAGCCTCCAAGTAGGCTCCCGGCGCCGTTCACCGTGTCGGGGGTGCTGATCCAGTCAGCCTGCCCGCCGGCGGGGGTGAATCCCTGCCGGATCAGCGGCGGGTGTCGCCGTCCGTTTCGATGTTTTCCTTGCGGACGTCCTCGTTGACCGTGACGTCGTCCCGGACAACGTTCTTGTCCAGCCGGACCCGCTCCACCGGAACGGCCTCCTTCTCCACCACGGGGCGCTCCTCGTGCAGGACCACCTCATGCTCTTCCTCGCTGATGGCGGGCCCGTCGAGGGCCGAGCCGCGGTTGGCGTCCGTGATCGGTTCGCGCTCGATCCGGACTTCTTCACGTTCCACGGGAATGGTCTTGGTGACATTCTCCGTGGTGACATACTTCCGCAGGCGCGCCCGGCCGGTGGCTTCGCGCTCCGTGCCAACGTGCAGCTGCTCCTCGGAGCGCGTCATGGCATCGTCCGTCGTGGGGCCGGACGTATCGTGCCCCACTGCCCCGCGGGCCTCGGTGTCGCGGTCGTAGGTATCGCGTCCTGCACCAATACCGGCAGTAGGCGTCCCCGCGTTCAGGTCGGCGTCGCCCTGAAGGTCCACGTCGCCGGCAGTGCCGGACTGGGCTTCACTGTAGGTGCGTGCGCCACGGTCGTAGTACGTGTACAGCCGGTCCTCTTCCTCAGGGCTGAGGTGGCCGTCCGCATCCACGCGGGGAGCGTCCTTGACATGTTCCTTGGAGAACGGAACCACCAGGTCCTCGCCCTGGTTGTGGGCGCCCTCGACGGGGACGAAGGATTCAGAGGTGCCGAAAAGGCCCGTCTTGACGGTGACCCATGTGGGCTCACCCGTGTCATCGTCTGCGTACAGCTGTCCAATCGAACCGATCTTGGTGCCGTCGGAACCGACAACGTTGCCGCCCTTGGTGAGCAGGTTTTCAAGGTTTTCCCTGTTAAGCATGACGTCTCCTTGGATTGTCTTTGCACTGGGGGCCAGCAGTGGATATTCCGGACCGGGGCAATCTCCCGACATCCGGCCTCCGCCCCGGCTGCTTGAGGCTCTGCGCTGACTGCCCCACTACCGTAAGCATGCTTAGCATCAAATGCCAAGCCTACTTAGTAATTTTCTTTGGGGAGAGTGAGCAGTTGTTCATCCGGCCTTTTCCTCCGGGTAACGCTTCCTCCCCCGCCATTTCAGGGAAAGCGCCCACGGTTGAGGGGTGAGGATCGCAATCGTTGCAGAATCTTTTTTGCCGTTGATGAACGGCGTCACCCATTCCATCCTGCGGGTCCTGGACCACCTCCAGGAGCGCGGCGACGAGGTGCTTGTCATCGCCCCTTCGGCCCATGACGGCGAGGCGGCCGCCCAGGTGAAGGGAGCGGAGGTTCACAGGCTTCCGGCCGTTCCGCTGGCCGGCTACACGAACGTGCGGGTGGCACTGGGAGGTGTGTACCGGGTCAAGCGAATCCTTGCCGAGTACGCACCTGACGTGGTGCATCTTGCCTCGCCGTTCGTCCTGGGCTGGCGGGCCGCCCAGGCTGCGGACCAGCTGGGCATTCCCACAGTAGCGGTCTACCAAACCGAGGTTCCCAGCTACGCTGCACGGTACGGGGTGCCCTTCCTGGAAAACTGGGCATGGACGCGGGTGGAGAACATCCATCTGCTGGCCACGCGCACGCTGGTGCCCTCAACGTTCGCGCTGAACCAGTTGCGCGGCAGGGGCATACCCAGGGTGCGGATGTGGCGCCGGGGCGTGGACACGGCGCGGTTCTCGCCGGAAAAGCGCGACGCCGGCTGGCGGGCCACGGTGGCCCCCAACGGTGAGCGGATCATCGGCTACGTGGGCAGGCTCGCCGTAGAAAAGCAGGTGGAGGACCTTGCCGCCCTCACCGGCATCCCCAACACAAAGCTGGTGGTTGTCGGCGATGGGCCGCAGCACGCGATCCTCAGGGACGCACTCCCGGGCGCCCTGTTCACCGGGTTCCTCGGCGGCGACGACCTGGCCCGGGCCATGGCGTCCTTCGATTTGTTCGTCCATCCCGGCGAGTTCGAAACCTTCTGCCAGACCATCCAGGAGGCCATGGCATCAGGGGTGCCGGTAGTGGCCACGGGGCGCGGCGGCCCCCTCGACCTGGTGGAAAATTCGCGGACCGGATGGCTCTACGAGCCCGGGGACTTGTCCGCAATGCGTTCCCGCGTCCAGGACCTGGTGGGTGACGACGCCAAGCGCCGGGCATTCGCGGCGGCAGCGCACGCCTCAGTGCAGGGCAGGACATGGCCGGCGCTCTGCGCTGACCTGGTCCAGCACTACCAGGACGCCGTCGCGGCCGTTCCCGCGGTGGCCGGCCCAACCAGCCGCAAGGGGGCACAGCTGTGAAAATTTCCGTGATCGGCTGCGGCTACCTGGGCGCTGTCCACGCTGCAACGCTGGCCTCCATGGGCCACACAGTGGTTGGAGTCGACGTGGACCCCGGCAAGGTGCAGCACCTTGCAGGGGGCGTAGCGCCCTTCCACGAGCCCGGCCTTGACGAACTCCTCCGGGACGGCAGGGCCAGCGGCAGGCTGCGGTTCTCCACCAACCCTGCGGACGCCAGGGACGCGCAGGTACATTTCCTGTGCGTGGGGACCCCGCAGGGAAAGACTTCCGACGCCGCAGACCTCACCTACCTGGTCTCCGCCACCCAAGCGCTGCTTCCGCACCTGGCCGCGGGCGCCGTCGTCGTCGGTAAATCAACGGTGCCAGTAGGCACCGTGGAAATGCTCCGCGGCGAACTGGCCACCCGGCCGGACGTGCTGCTCGGCTGGAACCCTGAATTCCTGCGGCAGGGCACCGCGGTGAAGGACTCGCTGGTGCCGGACCGGCTGGTGTATGGCGTGGAAGGCGGCCGGGCCGCAGCCTTCCACCCGGCCACCGGCGCAGCGCTGGGGGTGACGGCTGCGCTGGATGCGGTTTATGGACCGCTGCTCGCCGCCGGCATCCCGCGGCTGGTGTGCAGCTTCGCCACGGCAGAGCTCATCAAGTCCGCCGCCAACGCGTACCTCGCCACCAAGGTCAGCTTCATCAATGCAGTCGCCGGCCTGTGCGACGCGGCCGGCGCCGACGTCACAGAACTCAGTGAGGCCATGGGGCTGGACCCAAGGATCGGCAGCCGCTACCTCCACGCAGGGCTTGGTTTCGGCGGCGGCTGCCTGCCCAAAGACATCCGCAGCTTCCGCGCGCAGGCTGCCACGCTGGGCATATCCGCCGTGGAGGACTGGATGGGCCTTGTTGATACGGTGAACGTTGGCCAGCGCGTGCGCACGGTCAGCCTGGCGGCGCAACTGTGCGGCGGGTCCGTGGCCGGGCGTGCGGTCACCGTCCTGGGCGCGGCCTTCAAACCCGACACCGACGACATCCGGGACTCCCCTGCCCTGGATGTCGCGGACCGGCTGGCCGCCGCCGGGGCCCATGTCACCGTCACCGACCCCAAGGCCGTGAACAATGCATGGCTGCGCCATCCCGGCCTCCGCTTCGAGTCTTCCACGCAGAAGGCGCTCCAGGACGCTGAGTTGGTGCTGCTGTTAACCGAATGGGACGAGTACCGCCACCTGTGCCCGGCCACGGCAGGGCAGCTGGTGCGGCGGCGGGTGGTCCTGGACGCGAGGAATGTGCTGGATGCCGCTGCCTGGCAGGAAGAGGGCTGGGTGGTGCGCGGCCTGGGAACCGCGGCCACTTCGGGCGGCCTGACGGCAGCGGCGGCCCGCTGACGCCCGGCCCCGTGCAGCGGGGACGGGTTCCGGACCTACCCCAGGAGTCCCAGTTCGGCGAAGGCCGCCGCAACGCCGTTGCCGGCTGGCGGGGCGGTGACCCGGTCCGCCACGGCAAGCACAGCGGGATGGCCGCCTTCCACCGCGATGCCGACGCCAGCGTACTCAAGCATTTCGATGTCGTTGGCGCTGTCACCGATGGCCACGATGTCCGCGCGGTCCAGGCCCAGGCGTTCTTCCACCACTCGGATGCCCACCGCCTTGTGGATGCCCGCCATGAAAATCTCCCCCGCGCGCTCGCCCAGGGCGGACAGTGAACTGGGGATCAGTCCAACTTCCGGGCCAAAGTCGTCCATCACCCGGCCCAGCGGCACAGGAGAATCGAAGCAGGAGATCTTTGCGTACGAGGTTGACCGCAGGTCGTCGCTGTACCGCATCGGTCCCAGGATGTCCTCGAGCGGATCCACGTCCGTGCTGAGGATCCCGTCATGCTGCGCGCGCCCGGCGAAGATGGGACCAAGCACTTCCCTGAGCCGCCGGTCCACCCCGGTGCGTCCGTACAGGGCCTCCGGGGCTTCCAGGATGTAGGCGGCGTTGTGGGCATCCAGGGCCGCCACAATGCGCGCTGCCAGTTCCGGCTCGAAACGTGCATCTTTGAGGATCTCGCCGTGGACCTCCACCCGGGCGCCGGCGCCCGTGACAGTGCCGTCAAAGCCGGCCTCCAGGATGTGGCCGGGAACCATGGCCAGCGGCCGGCCCGTGCAGACAAAGACGAGGTGGCCAAGCCGCCGGGCGGTACGCACGGCATCCACGTGGGCTTCGGGGGCGAGTCCGTGGTCGGCGTAGGTCCCGTCAATGTCAAGGAAGATGGCACGGGACCTGGCGGTGCGGCTGGGCATTCCTGTGCTCCTTGGGTTTGCTGCAGAGGTTGCCATCATACGGGCGAAGTGCATATTGGTGACGGAAAGTGACAGCCATCCTGTGATATTCAAAGTCTTGCAGAATAGTAAGCCTGCTGATTGAATGATGGAACCGGAAATGGGGACCCGGCACAACTGACTGACAAGGAGTGGCAACATGGGCATTATCGGATTTCTCATTTTGGGCCTGATTGCTGGAGCCATTGCAAAGGCCATCCTGCCGGGGCGCCAAGGCGGCGGCTGGGTAGTGACCATGGTCCTGGGCGTTGTCGGGGCCATCCTGGGCGGCTGGATCGGATCGCTGATCTTCGGCGGCGGCCTGGCAGAGTTCTTCGACCTCAGGACCTGGCTGTTGGCAATCCTTGGCTCCATCATCGTCCTGCTGATCTACGGCGCCGTCACGAACCGCAGCGGCCGCAGGGTATAGCCGCTCCACGAATAAAATCATCAGTAAGAAGCGCCGGGCTCCATATGGGAGGACGGCGCTTTTTACGTTAAGCATCCACAAGGCCTGTTTGCCGTTCCGCATTCATGCCCAATTGATGCCATCGCCGTTTATGATGGCGAAGGGGTGGTGCAATGACCGGTTTTCTGGAGCATGGCAACAATGTGGCATTACAGAGTTTTGGGGTGGTCCTGGACGCTAGCCCGGACGCGCTGCTCGCGTTGACCGCTGACGGCACCGTCCTGGCAGCGAACGCTGCAGCAGCCAGGCTCTTCGGTTTGCAGCGGGATGCCTTTACCGGCCTGGACCACCGGCTCCTGATCGCGGAGGGATTCCGCGAAGAGGTTGGCCAACTGCTGCAGGAGGTCCTCAGGCAGCCGGAAGCTTCTCCGCCACCGCGTGAGGTTCAGGGGCTGCGGAGGGACGGAACCGAGTTCCCGCTGGAAGTGGCCGCCGCCCTCCTCCCCCGGACAGGCGTGGCCGGGGCGCCGGATTCCCATACGGCCCAAGCGGACCCGCCCGGTGCCCGCTTGGTGCTGTCTGCCCGCGGAACAGCCCACCGCAAGGCCGCCGACGCCAACCTCCGTGAGGCCATGTCACTGCTGACGGCCACCCTGGAATCAACTGCGGACGGCATCCTGGTGATAGGCACCGACGGCCGCGTGGCCGGCTTCAATGAACAATTCCTCTCCATGTGGCGGCTTCCACCTGACGTCATGGAGGCGGACAGTGAGGAGCCTGCGCTGCGGCTGGTCATGGAGCAGGTGGCCGACCCTGAATCCTTCACGGCCCGGCTGGGCGAAGTCCAGGGTGATCCAGCAGCCGAAAGCCACGACGTGGTGGAGCTCAACGACGGCCGTACCTTCGAGCGTTACTCCCGGCCTCAGCGGGTGGGCACCAGGATCGTTGGCAGGGTGTGGAGCTTCCGCGATGTCACGCCCAGGAGGAGAGCGCAGGAACAGGCGCACCGGGCCATGATGGACCTTGCGGTGCAGGCTGAAAAACTGCGCGCCATGGCCTTCCAGGACCCCCTGACCGGACTCGCCAACAGGGCTGTCTTCAATGACGCCCTGTCGGAGGCTCTGCAGGAACCGCGGCTGAAGACGGTGGATGTCCTGCTACTGGACCTGGATGACTTCAAGGAAGTCAATGACATCCTGGGCCACCAGGCCGGCGATGACATGCTGATTGAAGTGGCACGCCGGCTCCGCGGCTGCGTCCCCACTGCAGACGTGGTGGCACGGCTGGGCGGCGACGAGTTCGTGGTGCTGCTGACCGCCTGCCCGGACGCCGACGCGATCGCGGCCTGTATTGTCCGCTGCCTGCACGTGCCCGTGACCATCAACGGCACGGTCCAGCGTCCCAGCCTGAGCCTTGGCGTGGCCTCGCTCGGCCAGGACAGCATGGGCCCCTCCGAACTGCTGCGGCACGCGGACATCGCGATGTACGCCGCCAAAGCTGCCGGCAAGAACCGCT
The DNA here is from genome assembly GCF_040702335.1 of Pseudarthrobacter sp. NPDC080039. Classification (NCBI taxonomy): domain Bacteria; kingdom Bacillati; phylum Actinomycetota; class Actinomycetes; order Micrococcales; family Micrococcaceae; genus Pseudarthrobacter; species Pseudarthrobacter sp. NPDC080039. The sequence continues at coordinate 239,569 of NZ_JBFBKY010000002.1, forward strand.
TCCTGCGGTTCCATCCGGACATGATGCAGGCGCTGGTGCAGCGTACGCACATGGAAAGCGGGCTGCAGCTCGCCGTCTCCCGCAACGAAATTACCGTCGACTTCCAGCCGATCGTTTCGCACCGCATGGGGCAGGTGGTCCAGTTTGAAGCGCTGGCCAGGTGGGACCGCGGTGGCGAACGGGTGCCGCCGTCGATCTTCATCCCCCTTGCCGAACGCACCGGGCTGATCGGCGAGATCGGCACCGAAGTGATGGCCGCCGGGATGGTGCAGCTGGCGGGGTGGCTCAACGAGGATCCCTCACGGTCCCTGGCAGTGAACGTCTCCGGCGTCCAGCTCCAGGAACCGGAATTCGCCGGCACCGTCCTGCGGCTGGCCGAAGCCAGCGGCGTGGCGCCCTACCAGCTGGTCCTTGAGGTGACCGAGAGCGTGTTCTTCGACGATGACTGCAGCCTGATCCAGCAGCTGAGCACCTTGCGGGACGCGGGGGCCCGGGTAGCGCTGGACGATTTCGGCACCGGCTACTCCTCGCTGGGCCGGCTGCAGGACCTCCCGGTGGACACGGTCAAAATCGACAGGACGTTCGTGTCGATGGTCCGGACCGGCAACGAGCGCCTGCCCATCCTCAGCTCCATGATCAACATGGCCCACAGCCTGGGCCTCACCGTCACGGCCGAGGGAATCGAGACGGCGGCGCAGGCGGACTATCTCGCGGCCCTGGAGTGCGACTCCCTGCAGGGCTACCTGTTTTCGCTGCCGGAGCCTGGCGAACGGCTTGGCCACGCCCTCCACCACGCCGAAGAGGCGCTCAACGCCTTGAAGGGGCGGTAGCAGGAAGACCGTGAGAGGGGTCCGGTACTAGGCTGCCTTGCGGCCAGGCCGCGGCGTCTTTGCGGGCGCGGACGATGGGGATGCGGGCTGGGAAGCACCCGCAGAAGGTCCGCCCTGCCCGGATGTGTGAGTGACGGAGTCCGACGGCGCCGCATCACGCGGCGGCGTGGCAGCAGGTTCGGCACTGGTGCCCTGGACAGTGCTGGCTTCCTGGACAGTGACGCTTTCCTGGATGGGGGCGGCTGCCTCGACGGCGGAGCTTGCGGGGCTGTGTGCGGCAGCACGGTTGCGGCGCCAGCGGCGCAGCAGGTCCGCGGCGGCCAGCAACCCGGCTATGGGGGTCAGCACGGCGGCGGCGTAGACGAACAGCAGCCAGGTGAGGGTGGTCAGCGGCGGCTGGTTGTTGTTGAGCAGGGACAGTCCGCCCAGCATGCCCACCGCCCAGAACAGCAGCACGCCAGTCAGTACGGCGCCGGCAGGGAAATACTGGTTGGTCACGACTTTTTTCAGGGTTTCCATGCACTTCCTCCTGCCTGGCCGGGGGGACGGCAATAAAGCCGTTCAAAGACCAGTATGGGGCCCCGCCGGGACGAAACCGCGCAAGGCAACACGGCGAGTGATGAAGCTAACGCGACCACCCGCCGTCGTACGCCTTACTGGCCGGAAAGGTAGCCCAAAAGCCTTCCCGGATGGCACCGGGCCTAATACCGTAAGGCCTGTCCGCTCAAACTTTTGGAGGCTCCATGCGCAACGTCACTGCCGGCCTGTTCCACTCCGTGGACGGAGTGGTGTCCGAACCGTTCAAGTTCCAGTTCGACAGCTTCGACGACGAACTCGGCGCGGGGCTTGCGCGGATGATGAACACGGTGGACACCGTGGTGCTGGGCCGTGTCAGCTATCAGGAATGGGCAAGCTACTGGCCGAACGCCTCCGCAGACCAGGACTTTGCAGCCTTCATCAACCCGGTGGAAAAGTTCGTCGCCTCGCGCACCCTGAGCGGGCCGCTGGAGTGGCGGAATTCACAGTTGATGGATGCGCCGTTGGAGGAGTTCGTAGGGCGCCTGAAGGAGCGCGAGGGTGGGGAAATTGCGGTGTGTGGAAGCATCTCGGTGGTGCGGCAGCTGCTGTTCGCCGGCCTGCTGGACTCGCTGCAGCTGATGACCCATCCGGTCATCGCGGGGACCGGCCGCCGCTTGTTTGAAGACGGCGACCCATTGACCCGTCTGGTGCTGCAGGACCAGAAGACCACCAGCAAGGGCAACGTCCTGAGCACTTACGGGGTACGGGCGTAGGCTCAGGCAGCCAGCTGTGCGCCGAACAGTTCGCCGGCAAGCCTGGCCAGGTGGTGGGGGATGTCCGCCTCCGCACCGTGTTCGCCGCGGCCCAGGAACACCGCGGTGCCACGGATCCCGTCAAGGTCCAGGCCGCATTCATGCATCATCTGCCCGGCGCGGAAGTTTACCGGGAGGAGCATCGTGACGCTTTCCGCGTTCAGGTAGACATGCCAGTCGCCGCGGATCACCGACTCCAGAGGGCCGCCCACGAGAGCTTCCAGAGCGTGGGGATCCGGGTCCACCTGCCCAATGCGGATGGGCTCCGAATTGGCGGCCGGTACTACAAGTGCTGTGTAAGTTCTGCTGTCCATCGTTCTCTTCTCCATAGCTTTTAACACCTATGGAGAGCCCGGTGTTCCCGGCTGCTATGCATGTGCGGCCAAGTGCGCGATGTCCCGCGGCGTGGTCCGGCAGCAGCCGCCCACGATGCGGGCTCCCAGTGCCAGCCATTCCCCGGCACTGCCGGCAAGGCTTGAAGGGGCTGCGGTCCGGACCTCGTTCCACGTCTTGGTGGTTGGGTCGTAGCTCTCCCCCGAATTGGGATACGCCACCAGCGGTTTGTCCGCGTGCCTGCGCAGGACAGCGAGCGCCGGTCCCACCAGATTAAGCGGCACGCAGTTCACCCCCACCGCCGCGACGTGGGCCTGTCCGTCCACCAGCTGCGCCACGTTGGCCAGCGGTGTCCCGTCGCTGATGTGGCCGCCGTCGCGCAGTGAAAAGGAGAACCAGGTGTCGACGCCGGATGCCCGGCCGAGCTCCATCAGCGCCTTCGCTTCGGCGAAGGAAGGCAGCGTCTCGAAGGCGAGGAAGTCCACCCCGGCATCAACCAGCGCTGCTATGCGGGGGGCATGGAAGTCCTCGAACTCCCCCGGGGTGAGGGCGTAGTCCCCCCTGTACTCGGAACCGTCTGCGAGATAGGCGCCATACGGGCCAACGGAACCGCCAACCAGCAGGGGCCCGGCGTCCGGATGGTCCGCCAGGTACTCCTGCCTTGCCTCATCCGCCAGCCTGGCGGACAGCGCGACCAGCCCCAGGGCTTCCTCCCGGCCCAAACCCCGCGCGGCGAAACCCTGGGGCGTGGCCTGGTAGCTGGCCGTGGTGGCGATGTCCGCGCCGGCAGCAAAGTAATCCCGGTGTACCTGCCGGATCAGTGCGGGTTTTTCGAGGAGGACCTTGGCGGACCACAGGGAGTCGTTCAGGTCGCAGCCGCGGGCTTCCAGCTCCGTGGCAAGGGCCCCGTCGGAGACCAGCACCGCCCGGCGAGCGATGAGACCGGACAGGGATTCACGGTGGGTCATGGTGGCTCCCGGGGATCGACAGTAAGTTCTTGATGTTCATTATATGCAATTTTGCATGCTTGTAATGAATATCACTGTATGCCACTATGACAGGCAACTACCCGTGACCATAGGAGGACCGCACGTGAGTGTGCAGCTGAATACCGTCCGCAAACTTCGCGTGCACTGGCCCATCAGCGCGGAAACTTTCACCCGCATCGCCACCGGGGAAGCCTCGGCGCTGCAACTGGATCCGGGCGTCGCCGAACTGCTGAACACCGTTGAGCAGTTCCAGGACCTTGGCGACTTTGGGAACTATAAACACGTCTTCGAGTCGGGGCTCGGGCTGGAAGGGTTTACCTGCGGCGACGGCGCCGCACCAACTCTCGGCAGGGTTGGGGAAAAGACCGTTTCACCCACCTTTGTCTTCACCACCTACTTCGACGCAGCCACGGAGAACGCCGTGGTGGAACAGTTCCTGCAGGAGTTGGTGGACATCCACCCATGGGAACTGCCCGTCATCGAAGTCACGGGGCCCCTGACCGTTACCGGTGGCCTGAACAGCACGGCGCGCTCCGGGGCGGCGGCATCATGATCGACACCGCCACAGGCCTTTGGCCCATGCTGAAGTCCGCCCTGAGTGGAAAGACCTTCATCGACCTCACCCATGCCTTCCATCCCGGCCAGCCGCATTTTCCTGCCTTTCCGGATGAACAGCGGGAGACCCTTTTCGACCTGGAAAAAGGTGACGGCTTCACTGCCCACCGGTATTCCATCGTCGGCCAATGGGGAACCCACGTGGATCCCCCGTCCCACTTCATCCGCGGCGGCCGCACCCTGGATCAAATCCCGGTGCAGGACATGATCCTGCCCCTGGTGGTCCTCGACATTACCCACCGCGTTGACACCGACCCGGACTCCACCCCGGCCTTGGCGGATATCCGGGCATGGGAGGACCGTAACGGGAGAATTCCGGAGGGCTCCTTCGTGGCGCTGAGGACAGGGTGGAGCCGGCGCTGGCCGGACAGTGCGGCCATGGCCAACCGGGATGGGGACGGGGTCAGCCATACTCCCGGCTGGTCCCGGGAAGTGCTCTCCTTCCTTATCGAGGAGCGGGCAATTTCAGCCATCGGCCACGAGCAAACGGACACGGACCCGGGTGCAGCCACGTCCAAGGGAGACTTCGGCCTTGAGACCTACATCCTTGCGCAGGACCGCTGGCAGATTGAACTTCTGGCCGACCTCAGCGGCGTTCCGGAAGCAGGCGCGGTAATCGTTGCAAGCTGGGCCAAACCACGTGAAGGAAGCGGGTTTCCCGCACGCGCGTTTGCCATCTGCTGACCGAAGGGACAGTCATCTAGACTCGGACCATGTCGAGGACTTCAAGCATGGGACGGGGACTTTCAGCAGTCCTGGCTGCCGGGGAGCGCCATGCACGGGGCCTCCCCGGCGGCACTGTGGCAGAGATCGCCGCCGACCTTGGAAGGGACCGCAGCCAGGTTTCCCGCAGCCTGCGGACAGCAGAGCAGGAAGGGTTCCTGCGGCGCACCCCGCAGCGGACGTTCGCCCTTGACTGGAGCCTCCTGACCGATGCGCACCTGCTGACGCGGCGCCGCCTGCACACCGACGGAATGCTGGCCCTGGAGCAGCTCTCGGACGAAACAGACGAAGGATGCTTCCTTGGCATCCTCAGTGGGGACAGCACGGTGACGGTGGGCGAAAGCATCCCGGCAAGCAGCAAAATGGTGGGTTCCTGGCTCGGTCGGCCCTACCCCGCGTACTGCAGCGACGCCGGGCAGGCCCTGTTCTGGGAGGCGTCGGACATGGAGATACGCAAAGTATTCGCCAAAGTCCCTTTTCAGCGGCACGGCCCGAACACGCCCACCGACGTAGAGGATTTCCTGTCGCGACTGGACGCCGCCCGGACGCGCGGCTACTCAATCGTCGACGAGGAAGCGGAACCGGGCCTCTATTCGCTGGCTGTTCCCGTCCGGGACTTCAGAGGCGAAGTAGTGGCTGCGCTGCAGGTTGTCGGCCTGAAGAGCCGGCTTGAACCGCTGACTGATCACCATGCCCGCGCCTTGGTGGCGCGCGGGAAGTGGCTTGAAGCCATGCTGGGCTGCCCCGCCGCGAACAACTAGCAGAAGGCGCCCGCCTTTCAGCACGTCATGCTCCCCCGCCGGGACGCGCAGAGCCCAGCCTGGTGGCAGCCTGATGAAGAGCGTCTGCGAGTTCGCCGGCACGGGAAGCCACCTCCGCGCTGCTGCCCAGGACGCTGAGCGAAGCCAGGATGCCGTCCTGCGCCTCACGGATGGGCACCGCCACTTCGACGATGCTGTGTTCGAACTCCTCCACGGCAGCAACGAAACCCTGCTTTTTGTCCCGGACCATCAACTCCCATACGTCCTGGGTGGAATGGGCAGCCCGGGGCCCGCCCACCCCGACGAAATTCACGTCGGAAAGCAGCACCTCGACGGCGTGCTGCTTATGGTCCCACAGCAGGGCCCGCCCGGCCCCCGTGCACCAGACAGGCGTCACCATGCCTGGCTGCACAAAGCTGCCGGCCCGGGAATCGTTGCTGGATGCCAGCAGGAGAATTACCCGGAATCCATCCCGGACCGAGACCCGGGCCCGCAGCCCCGTGGCAGCCACCAGCGCCTCCAATTCCGCTCCGGCGTCGCGCAGCCACCCGGTATTCAGCGTTGCCGCAAGAGCGAAGAAGCCGCTTCCCACCCGGAACGGGCCACGTTCCCGGCGCTCCAGGAGGCGCAGGTCGCAAAGCTCCTGCGTCAGGCGCGATACCCGGCTTTGATCCATGTCCAACTCGGCGGCCAGCTGGGAGACGCCCAGGAGCTGCTTGCCGGCCTTTTCCCGGTCAACCACCACGCGCACAATCCGCAGTCCCTGCGCCAGCGACGACGCCTCAGGGGAGGTATCCACCCTTGATGCTCCTTCCGACCGGCAACCAGCCTATCTTCACACGGACAGCTCTCCGGGCAAGCAGGGACAACCCGGTCGATACACGGCTGTGGCCCGGCGCCGGCGGCCCCGCCGCCTGCACCAGGCCACAGATGTGCGTGTGGTTCTACGCTGCCGGCGCGTGAGTGCGCGCCCTGCGTCCATACCTGAAGTGGAAGTAGACGTAGCAGGCTGCAACGAAGGGAATCCCGAAGTAGAGGGCCGCTACCTGGGTGGGGTCAAGTGCGATGCCCACAAGGGAGACCAGGCAAAGCGTAAAGGCCAGGATGGGCACCAGGGGGAAGAACGGGGCGCGGTAGGAAAGCCCGGCCACGTCCCCTCCGTTCCTGACGAATGACCGCCGGTGGAAGAAATGCGAGGCGGCGATGGACATCCATACCCCCACGACGGCGAAGCCCGCCACCGATACCAGGGCGAGGTACACCGTCTCCGGAGCGACCACGCTGCTGATGAGTGAGGCCAGCCCTCCAAGCATGCTTACCGAGAGGGCGATCATGGGGATACCCCGCCGTGTCAGCTTCTTCAGGGCCTGGGGCGCATGGCCTTCATCGGCGAGTGAGTAGAGCATTCTGGCGCAAGAGAACAATCCGCTGTTGCCGGCCGAAAGCAGCGCCGTGATGATGACGAAGTTCATGATGTCAGCGGCGAAAGGAAGACCTGTGGCCGTAAAGACCGTCACGAACGGGCTCTCGTCGAGTCCCACCTCCTGATAGGGGATGGTCGCGGCAATAACGGCAATGGCACCGACAAAGAACACGAGAAGGCGGATGACGGTGCTCCGCATTGCCTTGGGGATGCTGGTGGCGGGATCTTTGGTCTCCCCTGCAGCCACACCGATGAGTTCGGAGCCGGAAAAGGCGTAGAAGACAGCGAGCGCCGTCACCAGAACGCCGGTGAATCCGTTCGGAAACAGTCCGCCGTCCGTGTTGAAGTTTTCAAAGAGGAACGGGTGGTTGCCGGTTTCACTCAGCGGGTGGAAGCCCAGGAGCGCTGCACCGCCCAGGACGATGAGCGCGATGATGGCACCGACCTTGACGATGGCAAACCAGAACTCCGACTCGCCAAAGAACCTGGATGACACCGCGTTCAGGCCGAACAGCGTGGCCGCGAATACGAGGCACCAGACCCAGACGTCCACCCCGGGGAACCAGCGCTGCATGAGCAGGCCAGAGGCAGTGAATTCCGAGCCGATGGCAACCGCCCAGCACAACCAGTACAGCCACGCGGTGGTAAAACCCGTGGCTGGGCCGATGGAACGGGCGGCGTAGATGTGGAACGCACCCGACACCGGATAAGCAATGGCCAGCTCCCCCAGGCAGGCCATCACCAGGTAGACCACAAAGGCGCCCACCAGGTAGGCGATGACTGCCCCAAGGGGGCCGGCCTGGGAGATGGTGTAGCCGGAGCTGAGGAACAGGCCTGAACCGATCACGCCGCCCATGGCGATCATGACGAGGTGCCGCGGCCCCATGGAGCGGCGAAGCCCTGATTCCGCCGAAAGGGATGCACCCCTCTCTGGCCTGAGCGGGACGGGGGTAGAAGTTTCCAAGAGAGGCCTCCAGTGGGGGGATGGTCGGAAGGACGGCCGCAGTTCGGCTGCCGTGTCCAGGAAGAGCTAGAGCGCGTCGACAGTGACGAAAGTAACACAGACACCGCTTTTTAGTCATCAAAATCATACGAGGATGCCAATGTTGCACGTTTACTACGGTTACCTCTTATGTCGATGTGCCGGTGGAATGGTCGTTTCGCCTGCCCGGCAGTGCGTTTGGACATGGGGTCACGGACAGCCGGCGGGGCCACGATTGGAGCATCCCATCACCAAAACGAAGGAACACCATGACCACTTTCGACATTGCGCTGATCGGTTTCGGTGGCGTCAACAGGACACTCGCCGAACTGATCGCAACCAGGGGCGGCGAACTCCGCCGTGATCTTGGCTTCGGTCTCCGGGTTGTTGCCATCACGGACCTTCGGCTTGGTTCACTGGTGCGCGGCGAAGGCATCGACCTCGAAAAGGCCCTGCGGCTCGTGCCGGGTGCGGCGACGTTCCGGGACCACGGGGGTTCCGCAGAGGCGGACAACGAACGCATCATCCGGACGTGCCCGGCGGACATCATCTGCGAGGCGACGTTCACCAACCCCACAGACGGCGAACCGGCAGCCTCACATGTCCGCTGGGCCCTTGACTCAGGCAAGAGCGTTTGCACGACCAACAAGGGTCCCGTTGCGCTGCACGGCGCAGAACTCAAGGCCATGGCCCGGCAGAACGGACTGCATTTCGAATTCGAAGGTGCCGTGATGAGCGGGACCCCGGTCCTCCGCTTCGCAAAGCGGCTGTTTCCAGGCCTTTCCCTGCACGGGTTTGAAGGCATCCTCAACGGCACCAGCAACTACGTTCTGGGCAGGATGGAAGACGGCCTCAGCTTCGACGAAGCGGTCCGGGAAGCCCAGCAACGGGGTTACGCCGAGGCGGATCCCACTGCCGACATCGATGGCTACGACGTCCAGCTCAAAGTCCTGATCCTGGCCAATGAACTGCTGGGCGCGAACTTGACGCTTGCGGACGTGAAGCGTGAAGGCATTTCAGGGCTGACCCCCGGCGACCTCAGGCAGGCAGGGAGCGAAGGCCGGCGGTGGAAGCTGGTCGGCTCCGCCCGGCGGAATCCGGACGGCACGGTAACTGCGCAAGTCGCCCCGGCCGCGCTGCCCCTGGACCACGGGCTGGCGGGGGTTTCCGGCGCCAACAACGCGGTGTCATTCAGTACCGATCTCCTTGGGGCGGTAACGGTTGCCGGCCCCGGGGCAGGGCGGATGGAGACGGCATATGCCCTGCTGTCGGACATTATTGCCATGCACGAGGCACGGAGCCGGGAGACGGCCAATGCGTGAATCGACTCTGCTACCCCTTGACCAGGTACTGCCCGCCTTCCGCGAGGTGCTGAGTCCCTACGATGGCCGGGTGGTTGGCGCGGTTCCCCTGTCATCGCCGGGGGCGGTGGACCGGATCGTGGCCAGGGCCCGGTCCGGAGCGGCGCAGGCGCGGGCCCTCTCGCGGCATGCCAGGGGAAAAGTCCTCGATGACGCCGCCGCGATGATCGACGGGCAGCGCGAGGACTTTGCGAAGACCATTACGGCGGAAAGCGGGAAAACCATCCGGCAGGCGCGCAAAGAAGTCCTTCGGGCGGTGAACACGTTGAGGTTGTCCGGGGCCGAGGCACGGAGGAACGCCGGCGAGACAATCCCGTTTGACTCCTATCAGGGCTCTGAAGACCGCACCGGCTGGTTCACGCGCGAACCCTTGGGGATAATCGCGGCCATTACGCCGTACAACGATCCCCTGAACCTTGTGGCCCACAAGGTGGGCCCCGCCATCGCCGGAGGAAACGCTGTCATCCTCAAGCCATCGGCGCTGACACCGTTGTCCGCGCAGATGCTGGCAGACGTCCTCGCCAAGGCCGGCCTGCCCGGCGGAGTCCTTACGGTGGTCCATGGGGACAGGGAGGTTGCGGAGGCGATCGTCAGGAACCCCGCGATCCGCATGGTGTCCTTCACGGGCGGGTTCTCCACGGGCGAAGCCATCGCCCGGACGGCCGGGCTCAAGAAGCTTTCCATGGATCTTGGCGGCAATGCGCCGGTCATCGTCATGGATGACGCGGACCTCGGTGCCGCCGTTGAGGCGTGCGTCTCCGGAGCGTTTTGGGCCGCCGGCCAGAACTGCGTTGGAGTGCAGCGCATCCTCGTGGCCGACTCCGTCTATGGCGAGTTCCGCCGTCGTTTCCTGCGGGAGACGGCACAGTTGCGGGCCGGCGACCCTGCTGGGGAAACCACCGACGTCGGTCCCATGATCACTGCGGGCGCCGTGGACCACCTCGCAGCCAAAATCGATGCGGCCGTTGCTTCCGGGGCGGAGGTCATCGCCGGCAACATCCGGGAAGACAACGTGCTTCACCCCACGGTCCTGGAAAACGTGCCCGAGGGCAGCAGCCTGTGGACGGAGGAAGTGTTCGGGCCGGTGGTAATGCTCCAGCCGTTCGCAACCTTCGACGAGGCTGTGGCATTGGCGAACGCCGTCGACTTCAGCCTGCACGCCGGAATCTTCACCAGTTCCCTTAATTCGGCGCTGAAGGCGGCCGGCAGCATCGACGCCGGCGGGATCATGATCAACGATTCCTCGGATTACCGGTTTGACGGAATGCCGTTTGGCGGATCCAAATACGGCAGCATGGGCCGCGAAGGAGTCAGGTTCGCCTACGAGGAGATGACCCAGCCCAAAGTTGTCTGCATCAAACACCAGGAGGGAAGGGGCCAGCCTCTTTCCCCCTGATCCCCCAGCGACCGGGAGGATGCGGAGCGTGAAGGCGCGGTCCTATGTTGGCATCAGCGGTGCAGCCCGGCGCACGTAGTTGGACAGCGTCATCGCCGTAACGGTGTCCGCGACGCCGGGGGTGGCTGCTATTTGTTCCCAGATTTCCTGGATGCGTTCCAGGGAGCGGGCTTCCACCCGGACCAGCAGGTCGAAGTCACCGCTGACCACGTCACACAGGACCACTTCAGGGATTGCCTGCAGTACGGCAATAACGTCCGCTCCGCGCACCCTGTCCTTCCGGTAAACCATCAGGAATGCCGAGACGAGACCCTGCCCGGGGGCGCCCGCCACCACCGTATAGCCCTGGATGTACCCCTGCCGTTCCATCCGGTCGATCCGCTGCCGCACGGCATTCCGGGACAGCAGCACCTTCGCTGCAAGCTCCGCGTGGCTGATCCGCGCGTTGCGCGTCAGTTCGGCCAGGATGCCCTGGTCGATCCGGTCAAGACTCGCCCGATCCATGTCCACCCTTCACCGCATGACTTCCCAACAGCAGACAAGAGTCGGCCCGGCTCCAGAACGAAAGCACAAAGAGATGATACTTCGGCACCAGCCCGTCCAAAGCAGCGGGGCGGCAGCCAGCTGCGTGCTGTTCGACATGGACGGCACCCTCCTGGATTCGGCAGCGGGCGTGACAGCCAGCGCCGCGCAGGCCCTGGCAGCCGTGGGGGCACCCGTCCCGCAGGAGGAACTGCTCCGGCTGGTGGGGCCGCCCATGCTTGAATCCTTCAGGGAGCGCCTGGACAGGGACGAGGTCCGTTCCCGGCTGGCGCTGAAGCATTACCGCAGGCTCTACGCGGAGCAGGGGGCGCAGCAATCAGCGCCGTATGCGGGGATTCGGGAATTGCTGGAGCAGCTGCGTTTTGCCGGTGTGCCGATGGCGGTGGCCACATCGAAAGCGGAGGACCAGGCGCTCCTGATGGCCCGCCGCTTTGGCCTGGACCATTATTTCGTCAGGATCTGCGGTGCGTCGGACCAGGACCGGAGATGGACCAAGGCGGATGTGATTGCCGAGTTGCTGGACAGGCTGGCCGCGGCGGCCGTGGACGTGTCCCGTCCGCTCATGGTGGGAGACCGGAGCTTCGACGTCCAAGGAGCCGCCGCCCACGGAATTCCCGCCGTCTTCGCGGGGTGGGGCTACGGTGTCGCGGAGGAAGAAGCCGGGGACGCCTTCGTGGCATCCTCGCCAGCCGCAGTCCTTCCGGCCGTCCTGGGCTAGCGGCCCCCCGGCAAGGTTCCTTCAAGGCGCGACGACGGCGCTCCCCACGGTGCCGTCGTCGTACCTTTGCACCCCGGCCGGGAAGGCGACCGGGTAAACTTATGCAGTCATGCACTGTTCCTACTTTGATGCCGGCACCTGCCGCTCCTGCACGCAGATGGGCCGGCCCTACGGCGAACAGCTGGTTGGCAAACAGGCGCACTGCCAGGCTCTCCTCGCCGAACACCAGGAACTCGAGTGGTTGCCGCCCGTGGCCAGCCAGGAGTCCGGCTTCCGCAACAAGGCCAAGATGGTGGTCGGCGGGACGGCGCACAACCCCACGATCGGAATCCTCGACGCCGACGGGCACGGCGTGGACCTGCGCAAGTGCGGCGTCTGCTCCCCCGGCCTGCGGGCCGTCTTCCCCGTGCTGGCCAACTACATCCGCCGCCTGCGCCTGACCCCCTACGACGTCCCGCGCCGCACCGGTGAACTCAAGCACGTCATCATCACGGAATCCCCGGACGGCGCGATCATGCTCCGCCTGGTCCTCCGGTCCGAGCAGACACTGCCGCGGATACGGAAACACCTGCCGGACCTCCTGGCCGACCTGCCGCAGGTCGAAGTGGTCTCCGTCAACCTGCTCCCCGAGCACAAGGCGGTCCTCGAAGGCGAGCGCGAGATCCTGCTGACGGAGCAGTCCACCCTGGAGATGCGGGTCAATGACATCAACCTGCACCTCCGCCCGCAGAGCTTCTTCCAGACCAACACCGACATGGCCGCGGCCCTGTACCGGCAGGGACGCGAGTGGGTCAACGAGCTGGCGCCGGCCTCCGTGTGGGACCTGTACTGCGGCGTGGGCGGATTTGCCCTCCACAGCGCCGCCCCGTCCCGCACGGTCACCGGCATCGAAACCAGCAGCGAGGCGATCGTCTCGGCCCGGCTCAGCAGCGCCGAAGCAGGACTGGAGGGGATGGAGTTCCATGCCGGCGACGCCACCGACTTTGCCCTCGCGGCGGACCAATCGCCGGACTTGGTGATCGTGAACCCGCCCCGGCGCGGCATCGGCCGGGAGCTGTGCGGCTGGCTGGAATCCTCCGATGTGCAGCACGTGGTGTACTCCAGCTGCAACGCCCAGTCGCTGGCCCGCGATCTGGCCGCACTCCCCTCTTTCACCCCGAAGCGGGCCCGGGTCCTGGACATGTTCCCGCAGACCACGCATTACGAGGTGATGGTGCTGCTGGAACGTGCCGCCTGAGGCTTACCCCACCCGCACGCGTTCGACGGCTGCCGCGGCGGCTTCCCGCCCTTCGGCCCGGAGGCCGGCGGCCACCCCTGCTGCGTCGGCATCGGAGCGGTTCTGGCTCAGTTTCTCCTTGGCCTCGACGCGGGTGATCACCAGCTCAACTCCCACAATGGCGCGCAACTGGCCCGCGATGAACGTGTCCGGGGCATCCTCCACGGCCCACGGATGCTCGCGGCCGCCCTCGTGCAGCCCGGTCAGGTGGCGGACGTGCCGTGCCAGCCAGCCGGTGTCGTCATGGATCGTGAGTTTCCCGTACACGTGCAGGGTGCTGTAGTTCCACGTCGGCACCACTCGGCCGTGCGCGGCCTTGGACGCGTACCACGACGGCGAGATGTAGTCGTCGGGGCCCTGGATGACGGCGAGCGCCTCCCCGGTTGCCGGGCTGGACCACTGCGGGTTGTTCCGTGCCATGTGCGCCTGCAGCGCACCGTACTCCCCCACGTCCCGGCTGAAGGCGAAGGGCAGCAGCGTTGCCAGCAGGCCGGCGTCGGTCATGGTCACCAGGTTGGCCGCGCCTGGGCGGGCCAGGAGGTCCTGGATGGCGTCGGGACCGGCGGCGAAGTGGGCGGGGATGTACATGGGAATCCTTTCGGTGCTTCAGGGGGCGGGTGTGAGCCGGACCCGGACGGCCGCGGCTGCGAAGACGATGACGGCAAGGGCACCGATGACGGTGGTCCACGTGAGTGCTTCGCCCAGCAGCAGCGCTGCCCAGGCAATGCTCATTACCGGCTGCAGGAGCTGGATCTGGCTCACGTGCGCCATGGGGCCCAGGGCCAGGCCGCGGTACCAGGCAAAAAAGCCAAGGAACATGCTGACCACGGCGAGGTAGCCGAAGGCGGCCCACTGGACGGGAGAGGCCGACGGCGGCTGGTCCAGGAGGGAGAGCACTGCCAGGACCAGCATGGCCGGCGAGGCAAGGACCAGGGCCCAGGCGATGGTCTGCCAGGAGCCAAGTTCACGGGCCAGCAGGCCGCCTTCCGCGTATCCGACGGCGGCGCAGGCCACGGCGCCGAGCAGCAGGAGGTCCGCCCATTGCAGGTGCCCCGCCCCGCCGGACTGCAGGAAGGCAAACCCGACTGCCGCCAGCGAGCCCAGGAATGTCACGGCCCAGAAGAGAGCTGGCGGCCGTTCACCGGTGCGCAGGACGGCCACGGTGGCAGTGGCTGCCGGCAGGAGGGCGATGACCACGGCTCCGTGGCCCGCCGGCACAGCGGTCAACGCGTAGGACGTGAGCAGCGGAAAGCCGGCGACGACGCCGCCGGCCACAAGCGCCAGCCGCGCCCAGGTGCGGGGCTGGGGCAGCCGTTGGCGGGTGAGAGCGAGCGCCGCGGCGGCCAGGACGGCGGCCACCACGGCCCGGCCCGAGCCGATGAACAGCGGAGGCATCCCCGCCACGGCCGCGCGGGTGAAGGGGACGGTGAAGGAGAAAGCTGCCACGCCCAGGAGGCCCCACCAGATGCCGGTGCCCGCACGGGGCAGTATCACTGGGTCGTTCATCTGAGTAGCGCTACTATGTTCTTTCATGAATAACGATAGCAGCTCCCGGATCACCGCGGCCCTGCGGCAGTGGATCGCCGGAGCGGCGCCGGGCGCGAAGCTGCCGCCGACCCGCTCCCTGGTGGCCGAGCACCAGGCGAGCCCCGTGACGGTCCAGAAAGCACTGCAGGCGCTGGCCGCTCAGGGCTTGATCGACAGCAGGCCGGGAGTCGGGACGTTCGTCAGTGCCGTCCGCACGGCCCGCCCGTCGGACTATGGCTGGCAAACAGCGGCGCTGCGCTCGCCGTCCTCTCCGCTCCCGTCGTCGTCGGGCACCATGCGCACCGTTCCCGGCGACGCCATCTGGTTCCATTCCGGCTACCCGGACCGGGAGCTGTTGCCCGAACGGCTGGTCCGGTCGGCCCTCGCCCGCGCCGCCCGCGGGGATGCCGCCCTGTCCCGGCCTCCCGCGGCCGGAATGCCGGAACTGCAGCAATGGTTTGCCCGGGAACTGGGATTGGCCACCCCCGTGGGAGTGACGCCGCCGACGCCGAACGACGTGATCATCCTGCCTGGCAGCCAAAGCGGGCTCAGCTCCATTTTCCGCGCACTGGTGGGGGCCGGGCAGCCGATGCTCATCGAATCGCCGTCGTACTGGGGCGCCATCCTGGCCGCCGCCCAGACCGGGGTGCGGCTGGTCCCCGTGCCCACAGGGCCGGACGGGCCGGACCCTGCCGACGTTGACCGTGCCTTCGCCGAGACCGGAGCACGGGCGTTCTACATCCAGCCCAACTATTCAAACCCTACGGGTGCGCAGTGGGCGCGTGACAGGGGCGACGAAATCCTGGACGCGGCCCGCCGGCACGGTGCTTTTTTGGTGGAGGACGACTGGGCCCACGATTTCGGCATCACCTCGGACCCCATACCCCTGGCAACCCGGGACGACTCGGGCCACGTGGTGTACATCCGGTCGCTGACCAAGAGCGTCTCCACCGCCGTCCGCATCGCCGCCGCGGTGGTGCGCGGACCGGCGCGCGAACGCATCCTGGCCCACCGCGCCGCCGAATCGATGTACGTCAGCGGGCTCCTGCAGGCCGCCGCCCTGGACGTAGTGACGCAGCCCGGCTGGCAGACCCACCTGCGCAGCCTCCGCCAGCAGCTCCAGTCGCGCCGGGACCTGCTGGTCACCAGCGTCCGGGAACACGTGCCGCAGGCACACCTCGGCAACCTGCCCAAAGGCGGGCTGAACCTGTGGCTGCGCCTGCCGGACACCACGGACCTGCCGCGGCTGGTGCGTGATTGCGAAGACGCGGGAGTGATCATCGCCGCCGGAACGGAGTGGTTCCCGGCCGAACCCGCCGGCGCCTTCATCCGCCTCAACTACTCCGGCCCCAACCCGGCGGCCTACCCGGAGGGTGCACGCATCATCGGTGAAGCCCTGGCGCGGAACAGCGGATAGGGAGACCGGGGCGGCCGCCGCGCCCCAACCGGACAATCCCGCGACAGCGGCAGTTCACCGGGGGGCCATGCCCGGTTAAGTACCCATTAGTAACTTGGGAACTCCTGTTGAGACCCCAACCTTAAGAGGCCCCCTCCATGAGCTCCAAGCCATCCCGACGCGCCCTCACCGTGGCGGCGTCCCTGATAGTCGCTGCCTGCGCCGCCGCCGGTACTGCCGCAGCACAGGCCACCGTCCCGGAGCAGGCCCCCGGCCCCGCCGCCGGAACCCACCATGAAACGAACACCGACCTGGCCGACGCGTTCGACTCCGTCACCCGGACCACGGCCTGGCAGCAGACGTCCAAGCTGAAGCTGAACTTCCCCACGTACCACACCGAGGGAATCGCCTACAGCCAGGACCACATCTTCCTCTCGGCCGTCCAGATCCTCGAACCGACCGTCAAATACCCCACGCCCCAGGACGGCTACGACCGCACCCCGGGCAAGGGCATCGGCCACCTGTTCGTCATGGACAAGGCCGGGAACCTGCAAAAGGACATCATCCTTGGCGAAGGCGACATGTACCACCCGGGCGGCATCGACTTCGACGGCACCAACGTCTGGGTACCGGTGGCCCAGTACCGGCCAGACAGCAGCGCCATCATCTACAAGGTGGATGCGCAGACCCTGGACGTCCACAAGCAGTTCGAGGTCAAGGACCACTTCGGCGGAATCGTCCTGGACAAGCAGACCGGCCACCTGGTGGGGAACACCTGGGGCTCGCGGCGGTTCGCCGAGTGGGACCTCCAGGGCAAACAACTGTCCACGTGGGAGAACCCGAACTACTTCATCGACTACCAGGACTGTCAGTACGTTCCCAACGCCAGGATGCTCTGCGGCGGGGTTACCAACCTTCCGCAGACCCCGCCTGCCGGCGGCACGGCGGCCACCTACGAACTGGGCGGCATGGCGATGATCGACCTGAAGTCGCACCAGGTGACCCGTGAGGTCCCCTTCCAGAAATGGTCAACGGCCGGCCACGCGGCCACCCGCAACCCGTTCAAAATGACCGCCGACGGCGGCCACCTCACCATGACGGTGGCCCCGGACAACGGCGACGAAGGCAACGGCACCGAAATCCTCACGTACCAGGCCGACGTCCCCCCGGCCCACTAGCACTTCCCCCACCCTGCCGCGGACAGCGGCCGGGAACCCCCAGGAATGATTGGATACCCCATGCCTTACCCGGCACCAAGATTCACCAGGAAAAGCGTCACTGCCGCCACCGGCGCGGCTGCCATGGCGGCTTCAGCACTGACGGCCGGGCTGGTCGGCTTCAGCGCCGCACCCGCCACCGCCGGCACCCATGACCAGACGGCGACGCCGATCAAGCATGTCGTAGTGCTCTTCCAGGAAAACGTGTCGTTCGACCACTACTTCGCCACCTACCCCAAGGCCGCCAACACTGCCGGTGAGACCCAGCAGGGCTCCGGCGCCGCCGCGGCCGCGTTCACCGCAGCGGAGGACACCCCCAAGGACATCAACACCCTGGCTAATGCCGGGCTGCTGGCACCGAACAACCCCAATTCCGTCCAGCCTGCACGGCTCTCCCCGATGCAGGCAGTCACCTGCGACCAGGACCACGGCTACAAGGCCGAACAGAACGCCTACAACGGCGGGGCGATGGACAAGTTCGTCCAGTTCACCAGCCGTGACGCCTGTGGCACCAACCAGTACGGACGCCCGGGCCTGACCATGGATTACTACGACGGAAACACGGTCACCGGCATCTGGAACTACGCCCAGAACTACGCCATGAGCGACAACCACTTCAGCACCGTCTTCGGCCCGTCCACCCCCGGCGCGCTGAACCTGATCTCGGGCCAGACCCACGGCGTCAAGGAGTACAACGCCGCAGGGCAGCCCGTGGCCACGCCGGCCACGGGATCGAGCGCCGTCCGCCAGCCTGACGCCAACGGCGTGGGCACGGTCATCAACGACCCCGACCCGGTCTACGACGACTGCTCCAACAGCAGCCACGCCAAGGCCAACAACCTCGCCGGGATGACCGGCAAGAACATCGGCGACCTGCTCAATGCGCAGGGGACGTCATGGGGCTGGTTCCAGGGCGGCTTCGCACCCACAACCCCCGCCACCAGCAGCACGCCGGCATCATGCCTGGCCGGCCACACCAACGCCGCCGGCGCTTCCGTGGTGGACTACTCCCCGCACCACCAGCCCTTCCAGTACTACGCCTCCACCGCCAACCCGCACCACCTCCCGCCGGCATCGGACGCGGAAATCGGCCACAACGGCCAGGCCAACCACCAGTACGACCTCACCGACTTCAGCAAGGTCGTGGACAGCGACAACATGCCCGCCGTTTCCTTCCTGAAGGCCTCGGAATTCCAGGACGGCCACGCTGCGTACTCGGATCCCGTGGACGAACAGAACTTCGTCACCAAGACCATCAACCAGATCCAGCAGTCCAAGAACTGGGACAACACCGCCGTCGTGCTCGCGTATGACGACTCCGACGGCTGGTACGACCACGTCGCCGCCCAGCCGAAGAACGCCTCCACGGGCACGGACGACGCCGCGTGGTGCCTGAACGCCGCAGCAAAGGGCGTCCCGGTAGCAGGGGGCTACGCTGACCGTTGCGGCCCCGGCCCCCGCCAGCCGCTGGTGGTCATCTCCCCGTTCGCGAAGAAGAACTTCGTGGACCACACCGAAACCGACCAGGCCTCCATCCTGCGGTTCATCGAGGACAACTGGCACACCGGCACCATCGGCGACTCCTCAGCCGACGCCACTGCCGGGTCCATGAATGCCATGTTCAACTTCCACCACGAACGCAACGACAAGGTCCTGCTCAACGAACAGACCGGCGCCGTCGCATCCATCAGCCACAACGGGAACATCCAGGGCAACGAATCGGAGCCCGCCAGCCGGTAACCCGTCCAGCGCCTCAACACCAGGGCCGGGCCGCGACTTCGCGGCCCGGCCCCTGTTGTTTGCAGACCACGACGGCGTGCGCCGTGAGTAACGCGGCGGTCAGGCAGAAGCCTTGACCAGTTCCTCGCTCTTCTCCCACAGTCCGCGCGCCAGCCCGGCGTCATACGCCTGGGCGCTGGCTTTGGCCAACGCGCGCTTGGCGTAGTAGGCACCGGAGATCCAGTCCGTCCCGGCGGTGCCGTTGATGAGCCAGAGCATGGTGTCCGCCCCCTGGTCCGGGCTGAGCATGAAACGGTTCAGCAGCGTGGTGTACACGTGCCGGAACGGGCTTGAAGACTCCGCCGCGAAGTTGGTGCGGACCACGCCCGGGTGGAATGCCGCCGTCGTGATCCCCTTGTCGTGGAACCGGCGGTGCAGCTCGGAGGTGAACAGGATGTTGGCCAGCTTGCCCGTCCCGTAGGCCCGGTTGGTGCTGTAGCCGTGCTCGGCCGTGAGGTCGAAGAGGTCCAGCTTGCCGAAGTTGTTGGCGGCGCTGGACGTGTTGATCACCTTGGCGCTGCTGGCAGTGAGGGTGTCCATCAGCAACGTGGTGAGCAGGAACGGGGCCAGATGGTTGACCTGGAAGGTCGATTCGTTCCCGTCCACCGTGAGGGTCCGTTTGCCCATGATGCCGCCGGCGTTGTTGGCCAGCACGTCGATGCGCGGGTACTTGGCCTTCAGTGTGTCAGCGAGTTCGCGGACCTGTGCCAGGTCGGCAAAGTCTGCGAGGTAGTGGTCCGCGCCGATCTGCCCGGCGAGGGCGCTGGTCTTCTGGGCGGACCGGCCAACGACCACCACCTGCTCCCCCGCCCTGGCCAGGGTTCGTGCGGCTGCCGCTCCGATGCCGTCGCTGGCGCCGGTGATCACAATGGTGCGAGGAGTCAAGGGGTGTCCTTTGCTGGGTGCCGTTCCGCGCACAGTAGCACGCGCAGGAAACAACGACGGCGCGGCGCCGCCTGTTCCCTGCAGTCGCCCAGGTTGGCCGGGGGCCAGGGTTTCTCCGCGCCCGTGGGCGCCGCGATAGCTTCCCTAGACTCGTAAAGTCCTACTTATTCACTTTTTTGGTGTCATACGTCATACTTATTGGAGCCCGCCACCAGCACCGTTGGCGGTTGCACTCCAACCGAGGAAGCCTCATGCAATCCCTTCTCCTTCCCGCCGCCGCAGAGCCTTGGAACGGGCACGACACCCAACTGGTCGTCGTCGCCGCCATCGGCATCGCGCTGATCGTTTTCCTGATCGTCAAACTCAAGCTCCACCCGTTCCTGTCGCTGGTCCTCGGATCCGCATTCGTGGGCCTCGCGTCCGGGGTTGAACTTGGGAAGGTCATCAGCAACTTCGAAGATGGTGTCGGTGGCACCCTGAAAGAAGTCGGCCTGCTGATCGCGCTCGGCGCCATGCTGGGCAAGCTCCTGGCTGATTCCGGCGGGGCCAACCGGGTGGTGGACACCCTGCTGGGCAAGGTCTCCCCGAAAGTCCTGCCGTGGGCCATGGCGCTGGTCGCCGTCATCATCGGTTTGCCGATGTTCTTTGAGATCGGCCTCGTCCTGCTGCTGCCGGTCATCGTCCTGGTGTCCCAGCGCTCGGGCCGGAAGCTGATGCGGGTAGCCATTCCGGCCCTCGCAGGCCTCTCAGTCCTGCATGGCCTGGTCCCGCCGCACCCCGGTCCGCTGGTGGCCATCGCCAGCCTCAACGCCCCGCTGGGCATCACCCTTGCCCTTGGCCTCCTGATCGCCATTCCCACCGTCATCATCTGCGGCCCGCTGTTCGCCATCTACGCCGCCCGCTGGGTCCCCGTGGACGCCCCGAAGGTAGCCGGCGGCATCGACACCGAGCACACCCAGGCCGATCCTGACGTCAAGCGCCAGCCGACATTCCTCGTGACCCTGCTGACCATCGTCTTCCCCGTGGTGCTGATGCTCCTCAAGGCCGTGGTGGACATCGTTGACCCCAACTCCAAGAACCCCAGCGCGGCCCGCGTCTTCTTCGACTTCATCGGTGAACCCCTGGTGGCCATGACCCTCGCAGTCCTGCTGGCCCTCGTGACCTTCGGCTACGCCGTCGGCTTCACGGGCGCCAAGATCGGCACCAAGATCGGCGCATCCGTTGGCCCCATCGCGGCCGTGATCCTGATTGTGGGCGCTGGCGGTGGATTCAAGCAGACCCTCATCGGAGCCGGAGTCGGTGATGCCGTTGCCAAGTGGGCCACCGGAGCCAACATCTCCGTCCTGGTCCTGGGCTTCCTCATCGCGGTCGCCATCAGGCTCGCAACCGGTTCAGCCACCGTGGCTACGGTGACGGCGGCAGGCATCGTTGCGCCGCTGGCGTCCAGCCTCTCCCCCGGCCACGCCGGCCTGCTGGTCCTCGCCGTCGGCGCCGGTTCCCTGTTCCTCTCCCACGTGAACGATGCCGGTTTCTGGCTGGTCAAGGAACTCTTTGGCCTGACCGTAGGCCAGACATTCAAAACCTGGTCAGTCATGGAGACCCTCATCTCCGTGGTCGGTTTCGCGCTGGTCATGGTCCTCTCAGTGGTGGTCCCCTGATGGAGGCCGCACCCACCCCGGAGTCTGTCCAGCAGCCGGTCCTGGTCATCATGGGTGTGTCCGGCTCGGGCAAGTCCACGGTGGCGGGCATCCTTGCCGGCCAGCTCGGCTGGGACCTGGAGGAAGGCGACGACCTGCACCCGGCGGAAAATGTGGAGAAGATGGCTGCCGGGATCCCTCTGACCGACGACGACCGCTGGCCCTGGCTGGACACCATCGCCTCGTGGATCATCGAACACACGATGGCCGGCATCCCGGGCATCATTACCTGCTCCGCGCTGAAGAAGATCTACCGGGACCGGCTCCGCGAAAAGAACGTCGTGTTCGTGCACCTGTCAGGCTCCAAGGAACAGATAGGCCGCCGGCTGACGGCACGCATGGACCACTACATGCCTGCTTCCCTGCTGGACTCGCAGATCGCCACGTTGGAGCCGCCGGGCCCGGATGAGAACACCATCGTGGTGGATGTGGGGCGGACCCCCGCCGAGGAAGCCGCCGAGGTGGTCAGCCGCCTGGGCCTCGCTCCGGCTTCCGGTTCAAGCGCGCTGGGCCACCCCCACCCGGGCCGGTCGTCCGCGCCGGCGCAGTCTGGGGATCTGGCCGCTTCCTAGGCCTGTCCGCCCCAGGAGGTGGAACCGCCAACGCGCCCGGCTGGAGCGAACGCTCCCGCCGGGCGCGTTGATTTGGTTAATCTACGACTTTCACCTGGCCCGTCATGCCCATGTAGTCATGGAGTGCGCAGATGTAGTCGAATGTTCCCGTCGCCTGGAACGTCACGGTGAAAGAGCCACCGGGAGGAATGATTCCCGAACTGAGGTCGCCGCCCGTGAAATTCGACGGCGAGCCGGACGGTGCGAAGACATTCGCCGGTTCAGTACCAAAAGTGACGGTGTGCGGAGCGCCCATGCCGGAGTTGGTGAACACCACCGACTCGCCGCGGTGCACCGTCACGGTGGGACGGACGAAGCGCATGACCATTGCCACGCCGTCGTCACCGCCGGCCATCACTTTGTGGTTGGTGGCCTGCTTAGCCAGTGAGGCGTCCAGTTTGTGACCGTCCCGGAGGATGGACCGCTCCTGCGCCCTGGATGACTTGTCGTAGTCGGCCTGGCTGTACGGGTAGTGGGTGCCCTGCTCGCGGACATGCACCATCCCCTTCATCATCATGCCGTGGACCAGGCAGTAGTAGGTAAAGTCACCTTCCCGCGGGAACGTCAGGGTGTAGCTGCTGGCGACAGGGAAGCCGGGAACGTCAACGTTGGCCAGGAGGCCTGAGTTGTAATACGAATGCCTGTCGTAGCTGCTTCCCCCTCGCTTCAGCAATTCATCGGCGTTTCCCGGGTTGAACGGCTGTGTGGACTCCAGCGACTGGCCGGCTGCAAGGAATGTCACGGTATGGATTTCAGCGGCATTCGCCTGCCACTCAATGGTGTCGTGCTCGTTGATGAAAATCTCTGATGGAAGGAAAGCCATACCCTGGATTTCCTGGTCGCGGGATTCTGACCCCACCTGCACCTCCCAGGTGCGGGGTCCCCAGCCGCTTGCTGCCGCAGGACCCGCTGACGCCAATGACGCCAGGACTGCAACAGCACATGCCACAATAAATGCGAGTTTGTCGGATCTCGATTTGATGCCCCGATGATGCTTCATAGCAATGCCTTCTTGAACGGCCATCGGCGAGGTGCCGATATATGGCTGCAGCCGATTCAACCCACTGCTCTTGGACCGGACCGGCCACGATTCTTCGGAGTGAAGGTGCCGGCTGCCGGTGCCGGGAAGGGCTGGCAGCCGGTGCCGGCAGGAACTGCCGGACCTGCACCCCCCAACTGGTGCCGCGCTGATCCAAATGATTCCTCACGCCCCAGCAGGCGTCGGGTTGGCACGCTGGAAGCGTACGCACCTAACAGATTGCTCCTTCGACGGTGTTTTGTCGAGGTACCGGAATTCGCCTGGTTGCAGGCCGCGCAGACGGCGTCCCGTCATGACCGTCCTTGCCAGCCATAACCGTTGCAGCGCAACCCCGCTTACTGCGGTCAAGGCCCGCTTTTGCGGCATAAAAAAGCAGGCCCTGCCGAAAAATCGGCAGGGCCTGCTTTCGAGAAACCTAACGGTCCCGGAACTCTATGGAATTAGAGAGCCTGGATGTTGGTGGCCTGGGGACCCTTGGGGCCCTGCTCGGTGTCGAAGGAAACCTTCTGGTTCTCTTCGAGGGAGCGGAAGCCGTTGGAGTTGATCGCGGAGTAGTGCGCGAAAACGTCCTGTGAGGAGTCGTCCGGGGAGATGAAGCCGAAGCCCTTTTCAGCGTTAAACCATTTGACGGTACCAGTAGCCATTATTTTGTCCTTCGTGAAGGTGGAGGGAATGTCCCGACTTTCGGGCCCTCCGGCGTGGGGTGTTCAAAAACCGCTACTTCAGAAGAACACGGACTTTCGACCGCGCGTACTGCCTGAACTACCAACTGCATAAACACAACAACAGGTTCCACACTACAGGAGATTCGGCGCACACCTAATCGCTTCCCTGTTCAGGCCCCTGTCAGGCCTGCGCATGGTCATCCAGTGCAGTGCTGTAGCGGGTGAACCCGGGCCGGAGCCGGACGGAGCGGTTGCCCACCACCGCAATGTCCTCCCACAGCACCAGGAAGGATCCGCGATGCCGCCACCGGAGGATCCGGGCAATCATGCGGGGCCGGGTGAGGCCGTTCCGCTCGTAGCCCATGAACGAGGAAGCGCTGTGCGGGCCGACCACCAGCCCCAGCAGCCGAGGCTCGGCCATCAGCTGGTGCGGCGTGCCGTCCAGCACGAACCGGACGTCGGCCACGCGGCCCAGCCGGCCGCCGTCGGCATCCAGCACGGGCGTGCCCAGCAGGTCACCGAGGATCATGGCTGCCTCCCGGAATGCGCGCGATGATCTTGTCCCGGACCCATCGCTCCACCCAGCTGGCGTCCAGCGGCTCACCCTTGACCCCAAGCCGCACCACCACGCCCACCTCCGCCACGTCCTTCCACGGGATGCGGATCAGCCGGGACGACGGCGGCCTGCCGCCGAAGATGCGCGTGCCCAGCACCGACCCGGTCAGCAGCGCGGTGATCACCGGGGCGGGAGACCCCGGCGCAATCTCCACGTCCAAGGCAGGCCCGCTCACCTCAAGGTCGTCCACGGTGGTGACCGGGACGCCGTCGTGGTCCAAAACCTGGCGGTCCATCAGGTGCAGCTGGGCATCGAGGATGCGCCGTCCCACCTTCGGGGCCCTGGGCAGCGGGGCGGACGCGGACGTCATGAGCCTGCTCCTGTCACGATCATCAGGGGAATGGCGGCGATGGAGGCCACCAGGATGATCACCAGGAAGACCATGCCCAGCACGTTCACGACGCGCCCGTTTACGTGCTCGCCCATGTACTGGGGATCGTTGGCCACGATCAGGATGGGCAGGTAGGTCAGGGGAAGGGCGATCGCGGAAAACACCACCGAGTATTCGGTCACCAAAACGGGGTCGACGCCGGTGGCCAGGATAGCCATGCCCACCAGCAGGCACACAATCATGGACAGGTGGAAGCGGGCGGCCTGGGCGGGACGGCGGAACTTGCCCCAGGACCAGCCAAAGAACTGCGCCAGGGTGTACCCGCTGGAAAGGGTGGTTTCCAGCGCTGCCCCGAAGGTTGCCGCCACCATGCCCACCAGGACGAATGCCAGCCCGAGCTTGCCGGCACCCTGGGCCACGGGCAGGACCACCTGGGACAGCGAGGTCACCGAAACCCCTGCCGGGAGGAGGACGATGGCGGCGCACACTGCGATGGAGACGGACAGCAGCCCGCCCAGGGGGAAGCCCACCAGGACGTTGATCCGGGACTGGGCGAGGTCCTTCACGCTCCACTTTTCCTCCACAGCGCCGGAGGAAAAGAAGAAGACTTCGTACGGTGTCATCGCGGCCCCAAACAGGGCGATCGCGTAGTAACTGTAGCTCCAGAACGTTTCCTGTTGCGGCACCGTGGGCGCCAGCTGCCCCGCGAGTGCCCCCCAGTCCGGCTTGAGCAGGAACACTGCCACGGCGAAGATGACCAGCGTCAGCCCCAGCAGGCCGGTGACGTTTTCCATGATGGAGAACCGGACGCGCCAAATCACCAGCCACACCGCCACCGCCGCCACGGGAATCCACAGCAGGTAGTCGACGCTGCTGGCCAGTTGCAGCGACAGGGCGATACCCCCGATTTCCGCGGTCACGGTCATCAGGTTGATCAGGAACGATGCTGCAAGGTTGGCCAGCCCTGCCCGTGCGCCCAGCCGTTCACGGATCACCTCGAAGGTGGCACGGCCGGACACCGCGGCCACGCGGCCTGACATGTTGGCGAACAGGCAGATCCCCACGACGCCGACGGCCACCACCCACACCAGGGACAGGCCAAAGCGGGAACCCACCACGGCATTGGTCACCAGGTCCCCGATGTCCACGAACCCGCCGATGGCGGTGAGGATCCCAAGCGCGACGCCGAGCAGCCGCTTCACTTTGATCCCACCTTGTCTTCGAGCTGCTTGAGGGCGTCCTGTGCGCCGGCGAGGGCCTTGTCACCGTCGGGGAGCGAGGGGTTGCCGCCGTCGTTCGTTGCCAGTGCGGCCCGCGCCGTGGCGAAACCCGCGGCGCACTGGTCCAGCACGTCCAGCGCCTGCTTTTGGGTATCGCGGTCCTCCGGGGTGGCCGGCGAGAGCTTCAGGACCGTGCTCCGGCTGGTCTGGATCTCCTTGAGCTCATCGTCAAGGGTTGTGGAGGTAGCGGCGCGCGTCAGCTTGCCGTCCATGTCCTGGCGGAGGGCGATCCGGGCAGTGGCGACGGCGGAGGAGCTGTCCTTGACGGCAGTGGACACCGACTGGCTGGTGCCGCCGCTGCAGGCGGTGAGCAGGACGAGTCCGGCGAGGGCCATGCCGCCATACAGACGCTTCCGGCAGGACCGGGCGCGCCATCCGGCCGCCCGGGCACGGGCTGCGTTGACCAGCACCCTTGCCTCCAGCCCCCGGGAAAGCCCCGGATCCACGGAATTCGCCCTCTGCAGGCAGCCTAAAGACTTAGTTGCCTACGGTCAGGTATAACACCCGCCGGCGAAGTTTGTCCTGTTCAAATGCCGATCAATTGCCGGTTGTGCCCGGCCTCCCGGGTCCCCTATCCGCCGCTGTCAAAGAGGCATATCCTGCATCCAGATCTGCGGAACAACCGTGCCACCGGGAGATGAAGCCATGGAGATGCCCAAGGCAACCCAGGAAGAAAAAGAGCGGTTCCGCCGCGTGGTCCCGGACCATCCGGACGTAGTGGTGAAACCGATGTTCGGGAACTTGGGCGCGTTCGTCAACGGCAACATGTTCGCGGGCCTGTTCGGTTCCACCATCGGTGTGAAGCTCTCCCCTGAGGACAGGGAGTTGCTGGAGTCGTCCGAGCGGACCGTGCCCTTCGGCCCGGCGGACCGGCCCATGGGCGGGTACACCGGGCTGCCGGACGTATGGAATGAAGAGGGCGACGGCGATGACGCCCGGGCGCGGGCCTGGGCCGGCAAGGCGTTGGATTATGTCGGCTCGCTGCCCGGCAAAGCGCCTAAGGCACCCCGGGCCGCGAAACCCGCCACCCGCAGGGCTGACGGCGGCAGCGGAAGGTAGCGGCATGGAACCGTACCGCGTCATCCTGCTGCCGGGCAGCGTGCTCCCGGCCGGGCCCGCTTACGGCAGGCTCCTGGAGGTTCTGGGACCGGCCGTGGACGCGGTGGCGAAGGACTTGGAGCTCTACGCCACGGACGCACCCCCGCCGGGCTGGAGCCTGGACACCGAGGTGGACGGCGTGCTCCGCGAGGCCGACCTGCGCGGCTGGGACACCTTCCACCTGCTCGGCTACTCCGGCGGCGGCGCCGCTGCCCTGGCACTCACCGCAAGGCACCCGGAGCGGCTCAAGAGCCTGGCCCTGCTGGAGCCGGCCTGGGCGGGAAACTGGGACTGGAGTCCTGCGCACACCAGGCTCTGGCAGCGCTATGGGGAGCTGGCTGCGCTGCCGCCTGATCAGTTCCTGCCCGCCTTCACCAGGCTGCAGGTGAAGCGCGACGCCGTCCTGCCGCCTCCACCGCCTGGCCCTCCACCGTCGTGGATGGCGAAACGCCCCGCCGGGATCAGCGCCTTCCTGCAGGCGTTCACTACGTATGACCTGGACCCGAACAGCCTGGCGGCCTTCACGAAACCCGTGCTGTTCGTGCTGGGCGGCATGAGCAGCCCGGATGAGCAGGCGGACAACGCGGCGCGGCTCTCCCGTGTCTTCCCCGATTTCCGGCTTGAAGTCTTCCCGGAGCGCCACCACTTCGATCCCCCGCACCGGGCGGAACCCGAGCGCGTCGCCACGCTGCTGCGGGAGCACTGGGGCCGGGCGGACGGGGCTTCCTAGCTGCGGCTGGGACTTTCTCCTCTGGTTCCGCCCCCGTCCGGGGACTGCACTGGAACTGCCGGCGCGGGAACCCGCGCGCGGCAGAACGGAGCGAGAACATGAGCAGGAACATCCTTCAAAGCACTGTGATCAAGGCCCCCGTGGATACGGTGTTCACCTTCCTCAGCGACCCGACGAACTGGATGAAGGCGTTCCCGGGAGACAGCGACGTCACCCAGCTGGACATCAAGCCCGACGGCGTGGGCACCTCTGCGCGGTGGGCCGCCAAGACGTGGGGCATACCCATGCACGTCACGCATGAATACCGGGACGTTGTGCCCAACAAGCGCATTGTCTCCAAGGCATCCGTGGGGCCGGTCATCACGTTCTCCCTGGAGCCGGTCAATGGCAGCGGCACGGAACTGACGGTGGAGTCCGCCCTGGAAATTGGTGCGCCCGTGGTCCGGGTCCCCGTCCAGGCACTGTTCGTCCGGCTGACCGAAGACGACATCCAGGGCATGGTGGCCAACGTCAAGAGCCTGGTGGAGACCGGAAAGAAGGCGGTTCCGGAATCAAGCGACGCCGGGTTCAGCCAGACCCTGACGTGGCGGGACAGCATCATGATCGCCGCGCCCGTGGATGTGGTGTTTGACATGGTGAAGGATCCACGGGTCTGGCTGGGTCCCAATGTTGAGATTTCGGAGCTCAAGACCACCCCCGAGGGTGTGGGGACCACCTTCCGGGCGGCGTGGACAGTCCTTGGCATACCGCTCAGGACCACCCACGAATACACCGAGTACGTACCGAACAGGCACTTCACCTCCAAAGCTGCCCTGGGTCCTGTCTTCAAAGTGGAGGTGACGCCCGAAGAGGGCGGAACCCGGCTCAGCATGCGGTCCGATGTGGTCCCCCGGAACATGGCGGAGGCCGCCGTTGACGCACTGGCCATCAAGATGTCGGAGCGCAGCCAGGCAGAGGAGCTGGCCGGCATCAAGGCAAGAGCGGAAGCCCAGGCCGGGGCACGGTGAACCGCCCTCCGCACCGCAGGATTTGACGGCCTTAAGCTTGGTGGATGGACACCGCCACTGACGCCCGGCACTCCTTCGGCTCCCGTGCAAAGCATGCGGTGCGGACGCTTACCCCCGGCTACTTCGCCCTCACCATGGCCAGCGGCATCATCTCCGTGGGACTTGAACTGGAAGGATTCCATGCCCTGTCACTGGCGCTCCTGACGGTGTGTGCGCTCTCCTACCTGGTGATACTGGCGCTCAGCGTGCTCCGCCTGGCCCGATTCCCGGCGGACATGCGCGGCGACTTCCTGGATCCGGGCCGGGCCTTCGGCTTTTTCACGTTCATCGCCGGGACGAACGTGCTGGGCACGCGCCTTGGCATGGCGGGATGGCATGGCACGACGGCGGCACTCCTGGTGGTTGCGGTGCTTGCCTGGGTGGTGCTCGGCTACGTCGTGCCCTGGACAGCCGTGCTGGGCAGGTCCGAGCGGCCAGTGGTGAAGGACGCCAACGGGTCGTGGTTCATCTGGTGCGTGGCAAGCCAGTCCGTGGCGGTCGCGGCCGCGTCCATCGAGCCGCTGGCCGTACCGGACTGGCGAGCGGCGCTGGCCCTGGTCGCCGTCGTTGCCTGGTCGGTGGGGCTGATCCTGTACGCCGCCGTGGGGATCTTCGTCTCGCTGCGGCTGATGACCTACCCCATCCGGCCGCAGGACCTGCGCCCGGCCTACTTTGTGGCCATGGGCGCCATGGCCATCAGCGTCCTGGCGGGGGCCCGGATCGTGGAGATGGCCGGAGCGCCCATGGTGGATGCGACGCGCGGTCTGGTGGCCGGCGCCTCGGTGGTGTTCTGGTCGTTCGCCTCATGGCTTTTCCCCGTGCTCCTGGCCGCCGGCTGGTGGCGGCACCTGGTCCACCGGGTGCCGTTGGCTTACGAGCCGGGCCTGTGGAGCGTCATTTTTCCCCTGGGCATGTACGCCGTGGCGGGCATCTACCTTGGCCGCGCCGACCAGCTCCCGCTGGTGGCTGCCATTGGCCGCGCGGAACTGTGGCTGGCCGTTGCCGCGTTCCTGGCCACCCTGGGCGGCATGCTGTGGCACCTGTGGGCCACGCTGCTTGCACCGACCCGGCCGTGAACTGTCCCGTAAGGGTTCAGCCTGCCTTGGGCCCTGCGCCGTGGGCCCTTTGGCGTCCGTCCCGGTGGGCGAGGTAGGCGTAGACCATGAGGGCGATGCCGGCCAGGATCATCACCGCGGGGAAGGCGAAATCCACGGGGATAAGCACGGCCATGGCCTGCAGCACGAAGATCAGGCCCATGACGGCAAGGATGCCCGCAGGAATCAACGGCCATCTCATCCGTTCCGTCTGGCTGCTGGCCTCATCAACGCGCACCGGGATCAGGGAAAGCACGCCGAAGGTGGCCGCCAGGCCCAGGAAGAGGACGGCGGCCGTTGGCGTGCCCTGCAGTGCCTGCGGCAGGGCCACAATGACCGCCAGGGTGAACATGACGCCGGACGGGATCAGGGCCCACCAGTTCCCGGGCTCCCGCAGGAACACGGCCGCGAAACCGGCACCCATGAACAGGAACAGGAGCGCTGCACCCCAGGTGCCGGCCGTGAACTGGGTGGCTGTGATGACGGCGGCCAGGCCCAGGAACACGGACCCGGGGATGGCCGCCCACCAGTTCTCCCGGCGCCGGACGAACAGCGACAGGAACAACACGCCAACGGCCGCGAAGATCAGGGGCGCCACGAATGCTCCCGTGTCCGTCACGCCCATCCTGTCCAGCAGCAACAGCACGCCGAGCGCAATGAGGATGACTCCTGTGATGATGCTTGCGTTTGCCGATTTCACCCTGTGCCTCCCGGGTCCGGCACGCGGCCGTACGCCGCGCTTCCTTCGTTCAGGCTAGGACCGGCCCCCTGCCGGAAACAGGGCATAAAGCCCCCGCCTTCCACCTGCCCGCAGCCAACAAACCAGTAAGGGACCAGGCCCGAGACAGGACCTTTAGCCCTATAGCAGGGTTCAGGATGCTTGGCATGCTTGTAAAAGCGCCACCGGGTCCTCAAGCAGCGAGGCCGGAAGGCAATCCCCCCGAAGACCCCAGCGACAATCCGTGCGGTGGCGGCAAAGAGGTCGCCCCGCCGCCGCGCAAGCGCACCCTGCACGCTGGCTGGAATTTGAAAGGACCGGCATGTCCGCTGACATCCTCACGTTCCGTCCCGTTCCCGTGCCCCGGGCCGAAGCCGCACGCCGGAGGGCGATGCTCCTTCACCCGTCCAATTTCAAATCCGCAGTGTCCACCCGAACCGAAGCGGGCAGGAAGGCAGAGGAACTCCGCACCCGTTTCGACTGCCTCTGTGAAGACCTCACGGGCAGGGGGCTGCCGGCAAACGAGGCCCGGACGGAAGTAGCGCGCATCGCAGCCCGCGAAGTGTGGGACGGCTTTGCCGCCGAACTGCGGAACCACCGGACGGCCGGGCGGCAGTTGGACGCCAACATCCTTGCTGTCGCCTTGACCTCCATCCAGTGCGTGACCCGGGCACTGCCGCGCCATCCAGGGGACCTGGAGTACGCCGGCCGCGCAGTGGGAACCGCCCGGCGCCGCCTCCAGTACAACGGCGGGCTCCTGCACCGCCTCCATCCGCACCGCAACCCGGCCTTCGAGGACGCCGTGGCCACCTTCGAGTCGCTGGAAGACTTCCTCCTCCGCCCCCAGCCGAAGGCGGCCTGATCTCGAGGTGGATAGCACCATGGCAACCCTGGAAGAGTACAAGGCTGTGAACAGCGGGAACGGGCCGTCCAACAGGCAGGCCGTTGCCCCGGAACTTGGTGATGGCGGCTGCAATACCATTTCCAGGGACACCGGCGCAGAGGTGGGCCGCTGGAGCTCGTGGGAGGCCGCCAGCGTTGCGCTGAACCAACTCCAGCAGCTTGGCGGCAAGTACGAGTACCGGCTGGAGGAGTCACACCAATGGGTCAAGGGTCCGGACCGCACCACCAAATGCCCGGTGTGCGGCGCCAGGCGTGACATTCCGGCTTCCGGCGGTACAGCCTTGGGAGGCGGTACAGCCTTGGGAATTGCGTGGCCGTAAGTGCCGAATGATTTACTGGAGTTCCTTTCGAACGGGGCGGCGGCACGCAGAGGCAGCCGGGGAGGGCATCGATTCGATGAGAGCGTCTTCATGGATACACCAGCAGCACCCCTGGATGAGGCCAGATCCCCTGCCCAGCCCATCCGCGTCTTCATCCTGAACGACCACAAAATGGTCCGGCAGGGCCTTGGCGACCTGCTTGAACACCATGGCTTCGAGATCGTCGGCGACAGCGGATCAGCCGCGGAAGCCATCCACCTGATCCACGTCCTGCAGCCGGACATCGCGGTCCTGGACGACAGGCTGCCGGACGGAACGGGCATTGAGGTGTGCCGCGAGCTGCGCTCCGCAGCCCCCGACGTGAAATGCCTGATCCTGACCAGTTGGGATGAGCAGCATGCCGTGCGGGCAGCAGTGTTGGCAGGGGCGTCAGGGTACGTGATCAAGCGGGTCGGAGACCATAACGGACTGCTCAACTGCATTCGCAGCGCCGCCGCGGGGATTCCGACAATCGGGGCCGGAGTCAGGGAAAGAGTGGCCGGGAACCTCCATGCAACAGCTTCGGCGCCCTGGTTAAGATCCATGACGCCGACGGAGCGCACGGTGCTGGCCCTCATGGCGCGGGGCATGACAAACCACCAGATCGGCCAGGAACTGCTGTTGACCGACGCCGCCATTGCCGCCTGCGTGTCCTCCGTGCTCCAAAATCTGGGCTTCCGCCGGCGCGGCCAGCTGCTTCCTGCTCCCATCCCGCGGGCGTGGGAGCTGCTGCACTGAGAAACTGCGGTACTAAGAAACTGGGCCGTCAATCCGGGAGGGGCACTGTCCAGTTGACGCTGGTGCCTTCCCCGGGGGTGCTGTCGATGCTGCAGGATCCGCCAAGGGCGGCCGCCCGGTTCTTCATATTGTCCAGGCCGCTGACCCGTTGGGGGTCCCTGAAACCACACCCGTGATCGCGGACAGTGAGGACCACCTCGCCCTCCTGGGCAGCGAGGACAACCTGGATGTCCTGGGATCCTGAATGCCTGACGGCGTTGCTGACGCTTTCATGAAGCACACTCAGCAACTGCTCGGCCACCTCATCGCCCACGGCGTCATCAACCGGGCCCGAGAGCTGAATCCTGGGGAGGAAGCCGGCAGCGTTGGCAGCTTCCTGGACGGCGCGCAGGACGCGGCCGCTGAGCAGCTCCCGGTCGGGTTCCCGGGCCTGCAGGGAGTAGATGGTGTCCCGTAGCTGATGGATGCAGTCGTCCAACTCCGCGGTGATCCCGGCAATGCGGCGCTCATGCGCAATGGGGTCGGAGGTGTAGCGCCGCAGGCCCTGGATGCTCAGTCCTGCAGCGAAGAGCCGCTGGATCACCAGGTCATGCAGGTCCGCGGCGATCCTTTCCCGGTCGATGAAGAGGGCATGCTCTTCCCGTAACTGGTTCGCCTTCAGCAGGTCCAGCGTCAGGCCTATCCGGGAGGCGAACACCGCGCTCTGTTCAACGTCCACATCCGTGTAGCGCGCTGCCCCGGCAGCCCGGGCCAGGATCAACACACTTTGGCGCTGGCCGTCGCTGTCACTTCCCAAGGCCGCCACCAGGACCGGCCCGAGCTTCTCCGCTGACGCCGCGTCAAACACCTGCAGCGGGTCCGTCAGGGCCGCCGACTCCCCGGTGGCGAGCACCCGGACCAACACTTCCCCGGCCGGCAGCTCCTGACCCGCGGGAATTGATTGAACCCCCAGTGCGGTACGGCACCGAAGGCTCCCGTCCCCGGCGACGGAGGCAATCAGCGACAACGCCGAGACTGACGCATGCAGTGCCCGGTCCACAATCATTTCCAGGTTGTCCGTATCGGAGCCTGGCCGGGCCTTCAGCCGGTCGCTGACCTCCATTCCCGCTTCCAGCCACCGTTGTCGGCTGTTGCTGTCCTCGTAGAGCCTGGCGTTCTGGATGGCGACGCCGGCAGCGGAGGCCAGGGCAACTGCCAGGTCCTCGTCCTCGGCCGTGAAATCCTGGCCGTCGATCTTCTCAGTCAGGTACAGGTTCCCAAAGACCTCATCCCGGACCCGCACCGGAACGCCCAGGGAGGTCTTCATCGGCGGACGGTTGGTCGGGAAGCCGACGGAGACGGCATGCTCACCCAGGTCATGAAGAGTTAACGGCCGGGGCTCCTGGATCAGCTGGTCCAACACGCCATGGCCGGTGGGAAGGTCGCCGATGACACGGGTACCGTCTTCATCGATGCCAACCGTGATGAAATGGCTGAGCTGCTGGTCATCCCCGATCACGCCCAACGCCCCGTACCGCGCCCCCACCAGCTCGCAGGCGGACTGCACCACCCGGTCAAGCACTGCCTCCAGGCTCAGGTCCTCCGTAAGGGAAACGACCGCCCCGAGCAGGCCTTCGACATGTTCCTGGGTCCGGACAAGTTCATCTGCCCTGTCTACAAATTCCCGCAAAAGTTCGCGGGTCCGCCGCCTGATTGGTTCACGCCACATGAAAAACGCTCCAAAGATCGAACGCATTCAGGGCGAACTGCATCACCTTTGAATACATTTTGAGGAGCCCCCAGCGTCCCTACCCTCCATGCTAACAACCCCCGGGGGCCGACGCCTTAACGATTACGGCACAGGTCTTCCCTGCCTTGACCGCCGTCTCCTGCCGGCCGGCCCACCCGCCGGCAGCCTAACCGCCGGAATTTTGACGGGGGCGCTGAAGCGGTAGGCGCGCCGGGAGATATGGTGGGTGGCCTGCCGCCGCCGGATTGGCGGGGGTGGGGCGGGCAGCTGCTGGGCGTCACGGGCGAAGAACCACTGCTTGGCGAGTTCCACCAGCACCAGGTAGACCACTACCATGGCCAGAAGTGCCAGGAAGAACGGCACGGGCAGGGGGTCGAAGCCCAGCACGTTGGCCAGGGGCGACAGCGGCAGGAACACCCCCAGGGCTACCACGCCAAGGGACGCTGCGAGCAGTCCCGCGGACGGCCGGCTGCGCAGGAACGGAACGCGCCGGGTGCGGATGGCGAAGATGATCAGTGTCTGGGTGGCGATGGATTCGATAAACCAGCCCGCGCGGAACTCACCCGGCGCTGCCGAGAACACGAACAACATCAGGGCGAACGTGGCGAAGTCGAAGAGTGAGCTGATGGGACCGAACAGCAGCATGAACCGGCGGATGAACGCGATGTTCCAGTGCGAGGGCGCCCGCAGCTGCTCCTGGTCCACGCGGTCCCCCGGGATGGCAAGCTGGCCGGAATCATAGAGCAGGTTGTTGAGCAGGATCTGGCCAGGGAGCATGGGCAGGAAGCTCAGCACCACGGAAGCGGTGGCGGCGCTGAACATGTTGCCAAAGTTGCTGGACGTGCCCATCAATACGTATTTGATGGTGTTGGCGAAGATCCGCCGGCCCTCCATGACGCCGTCCGCCAGCACCCCGAGGTCCTTGTCCAAAAGGACGACGTCGGCGGCGTCCTTGGCAACGTCCGTTGCCGTGTCCACGGATATGCCGATGTCCGCCTTGTGCAGTGCCAGGGCGTCGTTGACTCCGTCGCCCATGAAGCCCACCGATCCGCCGCTGAGGCGCAACAAGGCGATGATGCGTGCTTTTTGTTCGGGCGAGACGCGGGCGAAGATGGTGGCCGTCCGGGCGGCGGCGGCCAGGTCGGCGTCGGACATTCCTTCAACCTGCGCCCCGGTGAGGGTGCCACCGGAGTCCACGTCAAGGTCGGCGCAAACCTTCTCTGCCACCTTGGCGTTGTCACCCGTGGCGATCTTCATCGAGATCCCCAGGGCCTCAAGCCGGTCAAGCGACTGCCTCGCATTGGCCTTGGGCCGGTCCAGGAACACGAGGAACCCGGCCAGGGTGAGGCCCCGCTCGTCGGCGGGGGTGAGTCGGTCCAGCCCGGCCGCCGACCGGGTAGCTACGGCTACCACCCGTGAGCCGGCATCAAACTGCTCGTCCAGCAGCGCTTGAATGAAAGGTGGGGTGGGCCCGCACAGGGCCAGGACGTCCTCCGGTGCACCTTTGGTAATGATCCGGGAGGGGCCACCGGCTTCGCGGACCAGGACGCTGGTGCGCCGGCGCTGGTGGTCGAAGCCGATCAGGTCCACGCGCTCGTACCGGGCCGGTTCAAAACCGGCCGCCCCTGGACTGTCCCACAGCGCGGTATCCAGCGCGTTCTGCCCTGCGGAGGAGGCCTTTGCCTCCGCGTAGTCCGTCTCCGTGGCCAGCAGCCCCAGGGTGCGCAGGCCGTCGTCGGACAGGCCCGGTTCAACGGGAAGTGCGCGGGTGAAGCTGATCCTTCCTTCCGTGAGGGTGCCGGTCTTGTCCGTGACCAGGATGTCCATGTCCCCCAGGTCCTCGATGCAGACCAGCCGTTTAACCAGCACTTTCCGCTTGGCCAGCTGCCGGGTGCCGGTGGCCAGGGAGGTGCTGACGACGGCGGGAAGCAGCTGCGGCGTGATGCCCACCGCAATGGCCAGGGAGAACAGCAGTGACTCGATGAGCGGGCGCTGGAGCAGCAGATTTGCCACGAAGATCAGCGTCGTAAGCACCACGGCCACCTGCAGCAGCAGGAACGAGAACCGTTTGAGGCCCAGTTGGAACTCGGTCTGCGGCTGCCGCTCGCCCAGGCCCAGGGCGATCCGGCCGAATTCTGCACGGGCGCCGGTGGCCACCACCACGCCGGTGCAGCCGCCGGACTGGACCACGGTGCCCATGAAGGCGCACGAGGTGAGGTCGGCCAGTGCCCCGCCGGCGGGCACCGGTGCGGGGTCCTTGGCGGCGGCCTGCGACTCCCCCGTGAGGATGCTTTCGTCGCAGAGCAGATTGTTGGTGGTGAGGAGGCGGATATCCGCCGGGATGATGGCGCCCAGGGAGAGATGGACGACGTCGCCCGGCACCAGCGCGGTGACATCCACTTCCCTTGTGGCTCCGCCGCGCAGCACCACGGCGCGGTGGGTGACGCGGTCATGCAGCGCTTCAGAGGCCCGTTCGGCACGGAACTCATTGGTGAAACCCAGCCCCACACTGACCAGCAGGATCACGCCGATGACAATCGAGTTGGTGGCATCGCCAAGGAACAGCGATAGTCCCGCGGTGACGAGCAGGAGGATGAGGATGGGACTGGCGAACTGCCGTCCCAGCACGGCCCAGGCGTTGGCGCGGTGTGTGCGTACGGCGTTGGGGCCCAGCTGCTCCAGCCTGATGGCCGCTTCATCCTGAGCCAGGCCGTCAGGCCCGGAACCCAGCCGCGCGAGGGTTTGGTCAGCTGTCAGGCTGGCGGCCTCAGTGATGGGGACTTGGAGGCTGCTGCGCTCCTGGACGTTCAGGTCTGTCATGCCGGATCCATTCGTGTTCCCGGGGGTCCTGGACTGGTGGCCGTGCCCAGGATGTGGGCGAGGGAAGGGTTCAGCCGCTGGACGGCGAAGCCGAACCGCTCGTTGTCCTGCACCTTGAAACCTGCCGCGGTGATGGCGGCAAGCGTATCCCGGTTCAGGTGGCAGCCGCCCATGAACCGGCCCCACACCGGGGTCACCACGTCTTCCACCTTCGCCAGCACTGGATGGGCGGACCGGACGTGCTCGTAATAGGCAAGGGTTCCGCCGGGGCGCAGGACCCGCCGGATCTCCGCGAGCACCGCGGCCTGGTCCTCGACGCCGCAGAGGACAAGGCTGGCCACCACGGCGTCCACGCTGCCGGTCTCAGCGGGGATGTGTTCCCCGGCGGCGGCCACAACGGTCACGGGGACACTTGCGGCGGCCGCCTGTTCCCGGGCCACGCCCCGCAGGTAGTCATCCGGTTCCAGGGCCAGGACGTGGGTGACCGCCGACGGGTACAGCGGGAAGGAGGATCCGGCGCCCGCTCCGATTTCGATCACTGATCCGTGCAGGCCCACCAGGACGCGCCGGCGGTGCTCAGCGGCGCCGCGCCGGTCAATAGTCCCCACGGCGCGAGCAAACGCACGGGCGAACAGCGGGTGTTGCAGGCGCTCCGTCCCGTCCCTGCCCGTCATCCGGCTGCGTCTTCCCGGTCCCCCGGGTTGTGGATCCGCATCATTTAAGGCTGAGCACCTCGTCAATCGGGCGGCCGTTCACGAACACCTGCGCGCTGGTGGCGCCCGACGCGCTCATGGCCGTGTACTCCAGCTGCGCCTTGGCCCGCGGGATGTCGCAAACGCCGCCCAGCATGAACTGCCCGGAGAGCCAGATGGTGATGGTGCTGCCGTCCAGTTCGCCGCCCAGGTACGTGAGGCTGGACTGGTACAGCACATTGATCAGCCCGGACATGCCGATGTCGCGGCTCTTGTTGGCGAGCAGGGTCTTGATGCTCGGTCCCACCTGGTCGGTGAAGGTGACCGGCGCCGTGGTGGTGGCCACCAGGCTGTCACCGCAGCCGATTTTCGGCCCCGAGACGCCGTTGTCCCCGACGGCCACGTAGTAGACCGTCAGCGGGGCAGTCTGTTCGGGGAGGCCTGTGGGAGTGGGTTGCTGTGTTGCCGGCGGGCTGGCGGGGGCGGACGACGGCGGCGCGGCAGGCGTGGTGGTGGGCGCGGCTGAGGTGCCCGGCGGCGAAGTTGGGGTCGCCGTGGTGGTGGGAGTCGCCGTCGTGCCGGCAGTCGCCGTGGTACTTGGGCTGGCGCTGCCGGCCGTGGCGCTTGCGGACGAGGTGGCGGACGTGTTGGTGGGGGACGGACTGGGCGGACCGAAGCAGCCGGTGAGCATCATCAGGCCGCTGAGCCCGAGAATACTGAATACGGTAGGCCTGGGCCTGGTCATCGTGCCCCCCTTGAATGTGGGCCAGCCGTTGCGGGCCCACATTCAAGCTACGCCTGAGGGTTGCGCGGGAACAGGGACTTAAGCCGCCCTTTAGGGATGCACCAGCACCTTTACCGCCGTGTCCTTGTGGTTGATGAGGGTGTCAAAGCCCTGTTCCACCAGGTCCTCCAGGGCGATCCGGCCGGTGATGAACGGCTTGAGGTCCACCTTGCCGTCCTGGACCATCTTGATCACGGCCGGGTGGTCGCGGACGTAGGCGATGGTGCCGCGCAGGTCGATCTCCTTGAGCACGATCTTCTGCATATCCACGGTGGCCGGCGCGCCCCAGATGGACACGTTGACCACCACGGCGCCGGGCCGGACGGCGTCGAGCATGGTGTCCAGCACGGCGTTCACCCCCGCGCATTCGAAGGCGACGTCCGCCCCGGTGCCGCCGGTCAATTCGCGGACCCGTGCCGGGACGTCCTCCTTGCTGGGATCCAGCACATGGTCGGCAACGCCGCTGGAGGTGGCCTTCTCCTTGCGGGCCTGCGTGAGCTCGCTGATGATCGTGGTGACGCCCATGCCCTTGAGGACCGCCGCGGTGAGCAGGCCGATGGGCCCGGACCCACCTACCAGCGCCGTGTCGCCCGCTTTCACGCCGCTGCGGGCCACCGCGTGGTGCGCCACGGACAGCGGCTCAATCAGCGCCGCCTCATCCAGCGGAATGTCCCCGATGGCGTGCACCCACCGCTGGTCCACCACGATCTTCTCGCTCAGCCCTCCCCCGCCGCCGGACAGCCCGATGAACCCCATCTGCCGGCACAGGTGGTAGCTGCCCGCCTGGCACATGTCGCAGGTCCCGTCCACAAAGTAAGGTTCGACGACCACGTTGTCACCCACGGCCAGCCCGTCCACACCTTCGCCGACTTCAGACACAGTCCCGGAGAACTCGTGCCCCAAGGTCACCGGGGATTCCTCGTGCGAGAGCGGGTGCGGGTGGCGCGGCGCCGGACAGAAGATGGGCCCTTCCAGGTACTCGTGCAGGTCCGTGCCGCAGATGCCGCACCACGCGACGTCGATCTTCACGGCGCCTGCCCGGAGCTCCGGTTCCGGGATGTCCTCGATCCGGATGTCCTTGCGGGCGTGGAAACGTGCTGCCTTCATGATGGTCCTTCCATTCAGCGGGTGTGGTGGCTGGGCTGCAGTTCGTAGACGGGGGTGTCGAGTCCTTCCATCCGGGCCTTCAGCTGCAGCGCCAGGTAGGCGGAGTAGTGCCGGCTCTGGTGCAGGTTGCCGCCGTGGATCCAGAGGTTGGGGACGTTGGTTGGTTTCCACATATTGCGCAGCTCCCCCTCCCACGGACCAGGGTCTTTTGGCGTGTCTGAGCCGTACCCCCAGCACTTGCCCACCTGGTCCGCGATCTCGGGAGAGACCAGGTCCGCCAGCCAGCCGTTCATGGACCCGTAGCCGGTGGCATAGACGATCAGGTCGGCTTCGAGTTCCGTGCCGTCGGCCATGACCACGGCATTGCCGGTGATCTTGGCGACCTGCCCGGACTTGAGCTTGACCCGGCCGTCGATGATCAGCTGGGAGGCGCCGACGTCGATGTAGTAGCCGGAGCCGCGCCGCAGGTACTTCACGAACAGGCCCGAACCGTCCACGCCGAAGTCCAGGTCGAAGCCTGCCGCCTCCAGCTGGGAGTAGAACTCCGCGTCACGCTTGGCCATCTCCTGGTGAACCGGCACCTGGGCTTCCGGCAGGATGCGGTACGGCAGGGAGGCGAAGAGCAGGTCCGCCTTCTCCGTGGTCACGCCGGCGGCGAGCGCCCGCTCCGAGTACAGGTCCCCCAGCGCCAGGTCCATCAGCGATTCGCTGCGGGCAATGTGCGTGGAGGAGCGCTGGACCATGGTGACGTCGGCACCGTGCTCCCAGAGGTCGGCACAAATGTCGTGCGCAGAATTGTTGGAGCCGATCACCACGGCCTTCTTGCCCGTCCAGTCGCCGCCGCCGGGATGCTGGGAGGAGTGCCGCTGCTCGCCCAGGAAGGTCTCCGCGCCGTCGAACGCAGGAATGTTCGGGTATCCGGAAACGCCCAAGGCGAAGATGAGCTGCTTGGGCCGGAGGGTCACGGGTTCGCCGTTGCGAAGGACGCTGACCTCCCATTCCTGGGTGACGTCGTCGTACGCTGCCTTGACGCACTCGGTGCCGGACCAGTAGTTCACCTCCATGATGCGGGTGTAGTGCTCCAGCCAGTCGCCGATCTTGTCCTTGGCGGCGAAGACCGGCCAGTCGTCCGGGAACTTCAGGTAGGGCAGGTGGTCGTACCAGACGGGGTCGTGCAGGTGCAGGGACTTGTAGCGGTTGCGCCAGGAGTCCCCGGGGTTCTGGTTCTTTTCGACGATGATGGTGGGCACGCCCAGCCGCTTGAGCCGGGCGGCCAGGCCAATCCCGCCCTGCCCGCCGCCGATGATCACGCAGTAGGGCTGCTCCTCGTAGCCAAGGCGGGCTTCCTGCTCCTCCTTGAGCTCCTTCCAGGACCGGCGGCCGCGGACAATCTCGTGCGCCACGCCCTGCTCGCGCCGCGGGCCTTTCTTCTCCTCGAAGCCCTTCAGTTCCTGCATGGTGGTGAGCAGCGTCCAGCACTTGCCGTTCCGCAGCCGGAGGTGGCCATAGCCCCGGGCGGCGCCGGTCTCGAACGTGAACCACGCTTCCACATTCTCCGCGTCCCCGGTGGCGTCCTCAGAGAGCGCCCAGTTCGCCGGCTGCACGTGGTCCAGCGTGGCCTCCAGCATGCGGCGGATGTCCGCCTTGCCCTCCAGGGTTTTCAGGTTCCACGTGAACGCCACGAAGTCCCGCCAGTAGGTTCCGTCCTCGAAGAGCT
Organism: Pseudarthrobacter sp. NPDC080039; assembly: GCF_040702335.1. Lineage (NCBI taxonomy): Bacteria > Bacillati > Actinomycetota > Actinomycetes > Micrococcales > Micrococcaceae > Pseudarthrobacter > Pseudarthrobacter sp. NPDC080039. The sequence goes on from NZ_JBFBKY010000002.1 coordinate 281,428, forward strand.
CCAGCGCGGCGTCCACGTCGCGCCGCTGCAGCGCATCGTCCAGGCCGGCAAGCCAGGCCTGTGCCGCAGCGGTGGGTGTTTGGGTCATCTCCACTCCTTTGTGCTGTTCCTTGGGCTCCGCCTGCCCGATATGCTGGGGCGGGCGTGAGCTGCATCACCAGTGGAACCCTGCGGGGGTAACAGCGGCGTTACACGGATCCGGCAAGGGTGCCGGCTGTGAGGAGGAGACAGTGGACCACGGGCTGAAGTTCTCGGACCCGGCACGGTACGCGCGGACGCTGCGGCGTGCGCACGAGCTGGTCATCTCCGGTGTCCCGCGGCCCGAGATTCCCACGCCGCTGGTGGAGTCGTGGCGGCGGTCCATGGCCCTGGGCATCAGCCCTGACCAGCACAGCCCGCGCCACCTGCATGAAGTTGCCGAGGTGCTGGAGCTGCGGCGTGACCACCGGCTGCAGCAGGTGATGCCCGCCCTGCGCGACCTCCTGGCCGACGACTCACGCTCCGGCCGGCACCTGCTGGTGCTCACCGATTCCAGCGGCGAAATCCTCTGGCGGGTGGGCAGCCCGTCCGTGCTGCGGCGGGCCGACCAGCTGGAGTTCCTGGAAGGCGCGGACTGGTCCGAGGCCGGCATCGGCACCAACGCCATCAGCGAGGCCCTGATCACCGGCAGCCCCGTGCAGCTGTTCTCCGCCGAGCACCTGGTCCGGACGCACCACGAGTGGGCCTGCACGGCCGCGCCCATCACCGATCCCGCCACCGGGCGCGTGCTGGGCGTCCTGGACGTGTCAGGACCGCTGGACACCATCAGCGCGGACACCCTGCGGATGGTGCGGTGCGCCGTGCGGGTGGCGGAAGCCCTGTTGGGGACGTCCGACGCCGGCGCCTCCCTGGGTGCCCCGTCCCCGCCCCGTGCCACCGGGCAACCTTCGGCCCGGGTTGCTCCCGCGGCTGCTGTCGAGTCATTGGAGCTGCTGGGCGACAAGCCCGCGGCCGTGTCCGCCGGTGGCCGGTGTATGCCGTTGACGCTGCGCCGGGCCGAGATCCTGGCGTTGCTGGATTCGCGATCCCAGGGCTGGTCTGCGGAGGAACTGGCCTACGAGCTGCATGGTGACGCGGGGACACCGCAGGCCATCCGGACCGAGATGTTCCGGGTGCGGTCCATGCTGGGCGGCGCGGTGGAGTCCGGCCCCTACCGGCTGGCGCCCGGCCTGGCCGGGTGCTCCGACTCGGGCCGCGTGCTGCGCCTGCTCCGCGAGGGCCTGGTGGCCGAAGCGTTGGAGGCGTACCGCGCTCCCCTGCTTAGCCGGTCCGGCACGCTGGCCATCCAGTTGCTCCGGGACCAGCTGGACATGGCCGTGGGATCAGCGGTGCGCGCCAGCGGCGACGCCACACTGCTGGTGCGTTGGCTTGCCACTGATATGGGCTCCGCGGATTTCCTGGCCGTCGACGCGCTGGGCCGGCTGGTGGGACGCGGTGATCCGCGATACCTGGCGTTCCGCGCTGCGTGCAGCCTTAGTTAAGACCGCCCTTCACCAGACCGAGTCGCCGCGCATGACAGCGTCGCTGCCGCCGTCGACATAGACAATCTGCCCGCACAGGTGCGTGTTCTCCACACTGTTGAGCCAGGCCAGCAGGCGGGCAACGACGATGGCGTCGGCGATGCCGTTCAGCGGCATGGGGACCTGTTTCAGCAGGGCCGTCCGGGCCTCCTCCGTGGCGGTCAGTTCGGCCGTCATGGGGGTGGCGATGACGCCGGGCGCGACGGCGTTCAGCGGGATTCCCGCACCGGCCCAGGCTTCCGTGGCAGCCTGGCGGCGGACCCACCGGGAGAGTGCCAGCTTGCTGGAACAGTAGATGAGGCCGCCAGTGGTGGGTTCCTTGGCCAGGACTTCGGCGCGGGCCATGGCCCCGGCCTCGTCGCCGGTGGTCAGTTGCGCCACAAGCTCGTCGTCGGTGGCAAAGAGGGCCGCCATGGACGAAACCACCACGGCACGCGGGGCGTCCGAGTCCTTCAGGAGGGGCCGGAGTCCTTCAAGGGTTGCCACGGCGCCGAAGAAGTTCACAGCTGCAGTGGCCGCGATTGGGAAATCGAGGCCGGCCACCGCGTAGATGGCATCAATCCTGCCGCCGCTGACCTCCCGCACCGCGTCCACCAGGCCGGAACGTCCTTCCGCAGTGGAGAGGTCGGCCACCACCTCGGTGTCGTGAAGGTCCGCCCCGATGACGCGTTCACCCCGCTGCTCGAGCAGTTCCTTGGTTGCCTTGCCGATGCCGGAGGCGGCGCCGGTGATGACGGAGGTGCGGGGCATGGTGCCTTCTTTCCCTGGCTGGTTAAGGTCGGGCGCCTACTCTGCCCCGCAGGAGGGCGCGGGGGCCAGAGTCCAAAGGCCCACGTGCGGCCCCCGGATTCCCCGGCTGGCCGCGGGCCCCGTTTCCGGGGAACCGGGAATAGGGGTTTATCCGGGGCCGCGAATAGGGGGTACCGGGGCCGCGAATAGGGGGGCCGCGGGCGAATAAGTCCAATCACTTGCCGGTTGCCTGGTTCAGACCTATCCTGTGACCTTCAGGGGTTCCGTCGTGTCTGGGGCGGCGGGCAAGGACCCCAAGACAAGTAAATCTGTCTGAGCGACATCAGCACCCAGGAGCCCGCCATGAAGATTGCTGCCATCCCTGGTCGGTTACGGCAGGCACTGGTCCTGGCCCTGATAGCAGCCCTGGCCCCGCTCGGGTGGGCACCTGCGGCCTCGGCAGATCCTGTCTACGGCAGGCAAAGCATCTCCTATTCCGGCGTCGCCAACCCGCCGACGTCGGACAAGCCGCAGAGCAAGCTGTGGTGGAACGATGGCTCCTGGTGGGCGGACATGTGGACCAGCGGCAGTGGCTGGAGCATCTACCGGCTGGACCGCCCCACCGCCACCTGGGTGAACACGGGCGTGGTCAATGACAGCCGCAGCAGCACCCTGGCGGACACCATGTGGGACGGCAGCCACCTGTACATCGCCTCGCACGTGGTCACCGTGTCCACCGACGCCAGCCCCAAGGACTCCGTTTCAGGACAGCCCGCCTACCTGTACCGGTACAGCTACTCCGGCGGCAAGTACACACTGGACGCCGGCTTCCCAACGGTCATCACGAACAACAGCAGTGAGTCCATGACCATCGACGAGGACAGCACCGGCGCCATCTGGTCCACGTGGACGCAGGTGTCCGGCAACAGCACCAGCGGCTACACCAACACCGTCTACGTCAACGACTCCGCGGCCGGCGGCACCAGCTGGGCCACACCGTTCGTCATCCCGGTCTCCAATCCGCATCCCGCCCCCGATGACATCTCCGCCGTCGTGTCCTTCGCCAAGAACAAGATCGGCGTGATGTGGAGCGACCAGCTCACGGGCTCGGTCTGGTGGGCCACCCGCACCGACGGGACCTCCCCCACCGCGTCATCGTCCTGGAACTTCCAGCCCGCCATCCAGGGCAAAGGGCAGGCCGATGACCACATGAACCTCAAGTCGCTGCAGTCCGATACCACCGGCCGGGTGTTCGCCGCCGTTAAGACCAGCCTCAACGACATTTCCTCTGACACCACGCTGCCGCAGCTCCTGCTCCTCGTGTTCAAGCCGGGCACGGGGGCCTTTACGCAGTCGACGATCTCGACGGTTGGTGACTGCGTCAGCAGGCCGCAGATTGTGCTGGACACCACGAACAACCTTGTCCACGCGTTCCAGACGGCTCCGGCCACGTCCGTCAGCAGCTGCGCATACTCCGGGGTTGCAGGCAGTATCTACGAGAAAACAGCGTCAATGGACAACCCGTCCTTCGGCAGCGGCCGCGGGACCCCGGTCATCCAGAGCGCCTCGTCATCCAACATGAACGACGTGACCACCACCAAGCAGGGTGTGAACAGCTCCACCGGGATCGTGGTCATGGCCAGCGACAACGTCGCGAAAACCTACTGGTACTCTGACCGGTCCCTGGGCACGGCCACCACGGCACCGGTAGCGTCCTTCACGGCCTCCCCCACCTCCGGGACCGCACCGCTGAACGTCAGCTTCACTGACACGTCCACCGGCTCACCCACCTCCTGGGCCTGGGACTTCGGCGACGGCGGGACGTCCACCGCCCAGAACCCGTCCCACAGCTACGCGGCGGCAGGAACCTACACCGCCAAGCTCACCGCCACCAACAGCGCCGGGTCCAGCTCCGCCACCAAGACCATCACGGTCAGCACGGCCACCACGGCGCCGGTGGCGTCCTTCACGGCCTCCCCCACCTCCGGGACGGCACCGCTGAACGTCAGCTTCACCGACACGTCCACCGGCTCACCCACCTCCTGGGCCTGGGACTTCGGCGACGGCGGGACGTCCACCGCCCAGAACCCGTCCCACAGCTACGCGGCGGCAGGAACCTACACCGCCAAGCTCACCGCCACCAACAGCGCCGGGTCCAGCTCCGCGAACACCACCATTACGGTCGGCACGGCCACCACGACCAGCGGCATCACCGCCGTCGGATCTTCAACCACCTACTCGGGAACGGCGGTGACAGGGGTCTCCATCAGCGCCCCCGCCGGAACCGCGGCCGGTGATGTGCTGGTTGCCGCCATCACCGTGGACACCAACCCGGGCATGGCGTCCGTCCCGGCCGGCTGGACCGCGATGGTGAACGGGCTGTCCATCAACAGCAGTTCCACCTCCGGGGCCAGGGTCTACGTGTACTACCACGTTGTGGGCTCGTCCGATCCTGCCAGCTATGCCTGGACCCTGAGCGCGGCCGCTAAGTGGGGCGGCGGCATCACCGGCTACCGGGGCGTGAACAACACCACGCCGCTGGATGCCCAGGTGGTGACGGCCGTGGATGCCTCATACAGCGCCACCAGCATCACCGCCCCCAGCACCACTACCGCCACCAACGGCGCCATGGTGATCGGCGGCGTGGGCTGCGACTGCGCCTCGCCCATGGTGTCCGCGCCGCCAAGCGGCTGGACTCAGCAGTGGCAGGCGGCAGGGGGCCAGATCGCTGAACTCGCCGACAAGGTCCAAGCAACAGCAGGCGCAACCGGAACGGCCACCTGGACCCTGAGCGCACAACGCGCAGTGGCCGCGTGGCAGGCGGCCCTGAAGCCGGCGGGCTAGTTTGCCGGCCGGCCGGCCAGGGCAACCGCCTTAGCCGGCCGGCTGACAGCGGCAGACGGATTACTTGACGGCGCTGCCGGCGTTGACGCGGCCGTAAGCCCAGTAGGTGCCGGTGCCGGCAACCTTGTCCGCGGTGGACTCGATGTCGGCCCGGACGGAGGCGTTCGTGGCACCGGAATGCGAGCTCCAGGCGAGCGCGGCGGCCCCTGCCACGATCGCTGAGGACATGGAGCTTCCGTTGCCCACGTCGTAGCCCTGAGAGCGGTTGTTCTGGGTGGCCAGGACGAACGGGTGGTTGGGGAAGGTGGAGTAGACGTTCACTCCGGGGGCCGCGACGTCCACCCAGCTTGCGCCGTAGGTGGAGAAGCTGGCCTTCAGGTCGTTGTTGTCGGTGGCGCCAACGGCGATGACGTTGGCATAGGCGCCGGGGTAGATCTTGGTCTGGTTGCCGCCGTTGCCCGCGGCGGCCACCAGCACCACGCCCTTGTTCCAGGCGTTGTTGACCGCGGTCTCCAAGGTCCGGGACGCCCGCACGCCAAGGCTCATGTTGATAACCTTGGCCCCGTTGCTGACCGCCCAGTTGATGCCGTTGGCCAGGGCGGAGCTGGACCCGACGCCGTTGTCGTCAAGGACTTTGCCGGCCAGTATGGTGCAGCCCGGGCACACGCCGGCGACGCCGATGGTGTTGTTGACCGTAGCTGCAACGTTGCCGGCCACGTGGGTGCCGTGGCCGTAGTAGTCCTCGGCCACGGGGTCGCCGGCCTTGGTGGCCGAGCTGCTGAAGTTGGCGCGCGCCACCACTTTGGGCGCGATGTCCGGGTTGTCGCTGGCGACGCCGGAATCCAGCACGGCGACTTTGATGCCGCTGCCGGTAGTGGTGTTCCAAGCTTCCACCGCGTCCACGTCGGCGTCCGGGGTCCCTGCGGGAACGGTGATGTCGCCTGCGGTGTTGGTGAAGGATTGGCCATCGTTCTGCAGCGCGTATTGGCGCGGGAAGTACTGGTCCGAGGTGGCGGCTCCCACGGGCTGGTCCGCCTCCGCGTACTCGACGGCGGGATCCCGGCTGAGCGCGTCGATGATCCGGCTTTCGCTGCCGGCCGGCACACTGACCAGCGTGGCCCCGGTGCCGCCGACGTCGGAGCCCTGGCTGAGGCTGTACCGATGCAGGCCGCCGGCGGCAGCACCGGCGTCGCGGAATTTGACCAGGATGTGTGCCGAGGTGGCCGGCGCCCCTCCCGCTGCATTGGCGGGAAGGGCGAACGGGACGGGCCCAAGGACCATGAGTGCTGACGTAAGACAGGCGAGGATGATTCTTTTCATGCGGGCTATCTATGCCACACCGGGCACCATCCGGGTAGGGGTAAAAGCCCTAAATGCGCGCGGCCCTGCTACTTCTTCTTAGTGACCTTGATGTCGATGTCCAGGCCATGGTGCCAGCTGATGTGGATGGAGACGCTGGTGGTGCGGGCAATGGCCCCGCCGGTGACCTGGCCTTCGTCCTGCCCGGGTCCCACTTCGATGTCCAGGTCGGTCCGCACCTCGCGCAGCGCGGCCCTGACTAGTTCGTTGTTCTGGGTGTGGATCCCCTCGGCAAACTTGGCCGCCGCGGATGGGTTGGCGGCGAGGGAGGACATGGCGCTGATCATTGGCAGCAGCACCCGCCGCGCATCCTCGGCCCCGGCCAATTCCCTCGCCGAGACGTGCCCCGCCCCGGAGGCTGCGTCGCCGCCGTTGCCCGCTTGTTCTGATTCCATGGCTTTCTTCCTTTGAACAGGCCATCCGCCACCATGGCGGGTGGTGGCTGAATTTTGGACCAGGCGCGGGAAGGAATCAACGCTTGCGTACGACGGCGGGAGGCCGGCTTTTGTAAGCCAGGCACCCGGGACGCGTTGCTAGTTCTCGTCCAGTTCGCCCCGGACAAGGCGCCGCGTGACTTCGGTGAGGAGTTCGACGCCCCGCAGCGCGTCGTCGTCGTGCGTGTACTCAGCCTCATTGTGCGAGATGCCTTCCACGCTGGGGACGAAGAGCATCACGGTGGGGACCACGTCCTTCATGTTGGTCGAATCGTGCCCGGCGACGGTCATCACGTCAGCATGGGTATAGCCCAGGCTGTCCGCGCTGGCCCTGCCTAGTGCTGCTCCCTGGGGCTGGTAGGACACCACTCCCCAGTTGTGCGTCAGGTCCAGGCTGATGTCCGTGCGGGAGTCGGCCTCGGCGTCGATGATCCGCTTGGCGAGCCGCTCCATGGCCAAGCCAAGCACGGATTCGTCCGGGGAGCGCAGGTCCAGGTTCATCAGCACCTGCCGGGCGATGGTGACCGGCGAGTTCGGCAGGACATACAGCTCGGAGACCGAGGTATGCAGCAGCCCGGGCTCGAATTCGGCAGCCAGTTCACGCGCCGCGGAGATCACCAGCGCGGCCCCGAAGAGGGCGTCGCGGCGGTCCTCCATGCGGGTTGCGCCTGTGTGCGACTGCGCTCCGTCCACCGTCACCCGATACTTGCTGGCGGCCCAGGTGCTGTCCACGATGCCCACCTGGGTGCCACTCTCCTCCAGGTTCCGGCCCTGCTCGATGTGGATCTCGGCGTAGCGGGCGACCTGGGCGAGGACTGGCGCGTCCCCGTCCGGGGCAGCATGTCCTGCACCCAGGGCCTGGGCTACGGTCGTCCCGGCGGGATCAATGGTGGCGAGGGCGTCTTCCAACTGCAACTTCCCGGTGAAGACGCCGCTGCCCATCATGCTGGGCGCGAAGCGGCTGCCTTCCTCGTTGAACCAGTTCACAACGGCCAGGTTATAGGCGGGCTCGAGCTTGCCGGCCCGGGCTTCCGCCGCAACGCGGGCGCCCGCGTGGGCTGCTGCGAGCACCCCGTAGGCCCCGTCATACCGGCCGGCCAGCGGCTGGGAATCCAGGTGCGAACCCACCAGCACGTAGGGGGCGCCGGGGACCAGTTCCACGGTGCCGAACTGGTTGCCTGCCTCATCCACTGTTTCGGTGTAGCCGTGCTCGGCCAGCCATTGGCTGAACCAGGCCCGGGTGGCGTGGTCGTTTGGGGTTCCGGCCTGGCGGTCCACGCCGCCGCCGGGCGTGGCGCCGAAGCCCGACATCGTGGCGAAGTCCGCGAGGAACTGGGGGTCGGTGGTGCTCATGGGGTTTCCTTTCCTGTCAGTGCCGGCTCAAGGTCCGCGAGGCGGGCCGGCGCTGGTAGATTTTCTGCGCCGAAGCGGATGTGGCCGCCCACCATGGTGGCCAGCACGCGCGTGGCTGAAATGTTTGAGGGCTCGACGGCGGTTGGATCTTGGTCGAGGAACACCAGGTCGGCCAGGTACCCCGGTGCCAGGCGCCCCTTGATGTGTCCGGTTCCGGTGGCCGCGGCCGACCCCGTGGTGTAGGCGGCCAGCGCCTCCACCGCGGTGATCCTTTCGTCCGGCCCGTAGACCTCGCCCGACGGCGTCAGCCGTTCCACGAAGGACTGCATGACATCAAGGGGCCGACCGTTGGAGACAGGGCGGTCCGAGCTTCCCGGCAGCGTGACGCCGCGCTCCAGCAGGCTCTTGCCGGGATAGGACCAGGGGGTGCGCTTGGGCCCCAACAGGCGGGCCATGCCGTCTCCGAACTCGGTGATGAAGTGTGGCTGCGGGACCAGCACGATGCCGGCGGCGGCGATCCGGTCCAGCTGGTCGGGGCGGACCACCCCGCCGTGCTCGATCCGGTTGGGCTGTGCATTGAGCCCGAAGTTTTCCTGGGCCTCGGTGATGATGTCGATGGCATGGTCAACGGCGCGGTCACCAATGGCGTGCATCGCGATTGCCCAGCCGGCACGGTAGGCGGCGAGCGCTGATTCGCGCAGCTGGTCGGCGTCCATTTGCAGGTAGCCGTGGTTGTGGGTGCACCCCACATAGTCCTCGGTCATGTAGGCCGTACTGCCCAGGAGCGAACCGTCGCTGAAGATCTTCACCGGGCCCACGCGCAGCCAGTCGTCGCCCAGTCCGGTGCGGATCCCGGCGTCAAGGCTCCGGGACTCGGGGTCATCGGCGTGCCCGGGCATCTCGTGGAGGGCATCCATGACCAGCATGGGCTGCATCCTGACGCTGAGCAGTCCCTTGTCGCGCGCGTTCAGGTAGGCCGCGAACTCGCGGGGCGAATAGCCGATCCAGCCGCCGGCGATGCCCGCATCCGTAACGCTGGTGAGCCCTTCAGAAAGGTAGTGCGACGTTGCCAGATCCAGCGCCCGCTCAATGGTTTCCAGCGGATACGGAAGCAGGATGTCCTGGACCAGCCGCATGGCGTTTTCTTCCAGCAGCCCGGTCGGAAGGCCGTCATCGCCAATGACCACAGCACCGCCGTCGATCGGGGCAGTGAGATCGGCCCGGCCGGCGACGAGCTCCAGCGCTACGCCGTTGAGCGTGCAGGCGTGGCCCGACGAGTGCTTGATCCACACAGGGCGTCCCCCGGCCGCCGTATCCAGCCGGTGGCGGTCCGGTTGCCGGCCGCCGAACAGCAGCGGACTGAAGCCGGATGCCACCACCCATTCGTCGGCAGCCTTTCCGGCTGCAGCGTTGGCGATGATGTCGTACAGCTCGTCCAGGTTTGCCGCCACTCCCGCGTTGGCCTCCATCAGCCCGAGCCCGAACCACACGCTGTGCGCGTGGACATCGTTGAATCCGGGGACGATCACGGTCCCGGCGGCGTCGATGGTCTGGAGGGCATGGCCGGCCAAGGCAGGGTCGGGATCCACGTCGAGAATCTTGCCGTCATGGATGAGCAGGCTCGTCGCCGTGGGCCGGGAGGCATCCTGGGTCAGTATGTGGGCGTTGCGGATCAGGAGATCGACGGGCATTAATCCTCTTTGATAGGCCTCCGGATGGCAACGGAGGGTTCAGGGCAGGGGCCTGGAAGTGTGGCTTCGCTCCATTCAACTCTGTAAATTTGCTGCTCTCAATGGACATCGAACGCGGCATTAGCGCACTAACTTAGGCTTTTGCATAAAATGGTCCCCATGACAGTCCGCGACAACACTGCCGCCCGCCCCTCCGGCCCGGTGATCAGGGAGTTCAATCCGGGCCGGCCCATGGAGCCGGAATGGACCGAACTGCTGGAGAGCCTGTGGAAGGAGCGCTCCCGGCTGGTGGATGACTTCCTGGAACGCTTCTCCGCGATTTCCTACGGCGAGGCGCTGGTGCCCAAGGATGATGTGTACCGGACCGCCGCGGACACCATGGACATGTTCCTGTATCAGATGGCCGGGCTGGAGCTCCCTCCGGACCTGCAGACCCTGCCCCGTGAGGTGGCTGGCCGCCGGGCACGTCAGGGCGTGCCCCTGGACGCGTTTCTTGAAGCGATCCGCAATGACTTCCGCGTTCTCTGGAAGGGACTGGAACGGGTGGCCCGCGACCAAGGGATCAGCGTCCTGGTGGCCAATATGGACCGGGTCCTGGACGCCGTGGAGGGCTATGTCAGCAGCATCCAGCAGGCCTATGCCGAGGAAGAGGCCCGGCTGGCCCGCAACAAACAGCTGTACCGCCAGCGCCTGCTGTCCCGGCTGTTCAACGCCGAAGCAGGCAGCTCCGGCGATACGCAGGACCTTGCCGCGGCGCTCGGGGTGGAGGCCGCCGAGACCTTTGAAGTGCTGGCAGTGACCTCCGACGCCGTGGCCCAGGCGCAGCGGCAGTTCGAGCCGGACCACCGCATATATATGTATGAGAACACCGGGGTCCTGTATGTCTTCCGCCAGCAGCGCAAGGGCCGCACGTGGCAGCAGGAAGGCCCGGGCTTCCCCGCCGGATACCTGCCCGACGTCGACGGGCTGGCTGCTGTTCCTGCCGCGGCCGCGTCGGCGCTCGTACTGGCGCAGCAGAATCCCCGTGGCGCCGGGCTGGCCACGATGGAGGATACGTGGATGGGCATTGCTGGCGGACTGCTGGAGCAGAAGTTCCCAGGCTTCTCCGCTCCCATCAAACAGGCCCTGGACAGGTGCACGCCCCTGGAACGCCAGCGCCTGCTGCAAGTGGCGCGCAGTTACGGGCGGACCGGCTCCATCAAGGAAACGGCGGAGGAACTCTTCTGCCACCGGAACACCGTTGTCAACCGCCTGCACAGCCTGCACGAGGTCATCGGCCTGGACCTGACTGTCCCGGCGGAGGCCGCCCGGGCCCTCGTCGCCCTCAGCCGGTACAGCGAGTTCACGGACTGATTTGTGAAGATGCCCAGCAGAAGGGCGAAAAGTGGGTGGATATTGTCATTGTTTAGGGCTTTATCACTCACCTAATGTCGAATAAACCACCGCAGCGTGCAGGCCATCGCCATTCGACCGCCGCGGGACCGGGATGCAAACTCAACCCGCTCGAAAGGGCCCACGCAGTGACGACCTCAAATTCAATCTCCCACACCGCCGGTGCTCCTCCGGTGATCTCCGGCAAGGACGCAGGGAAGATCGCCCGCGCAGCCTTCGTCGGGACCGCCTTGGAGTGGTACGACTACTACCTCTTCGGCACAGCAGCGGCGCTGGTTTTCAACCGGCTCTTCTTCACCAACATGGACCCCACCGCAGCACTGCTGGCCTCCTTTGCCACCTTCGGCGTCGGCTTCGCCGCTCGCCCCATCGGTGCCATGATCTTCGGCTACATCGGTGACCGCTATGGACGCCGTCCGGCGCTGCTGACCACCATCGTCATGATCGGGGCGGCCACGGCCCTCATCGGCCTGCTTCCCGACTTCGGCACAATCGGCCTGGCCGCACCCACCTTGCTTGCCGTGTTGCGCCTGGTCCAGGGCCTGGCAGTCGGCGGCGAATGGGGCGGCGCCGTGACCATGGCCGTCGAGCATGCACCCGTGGAAAAGCGTGGCCGGTATGCCGCCCTGGTCCAGGTAGGCTCGCCGGTCGCCACCTTGCTGGCCTCCGGCGCCTTCTCGCTGGTCCTGCTATTCCCGTCCGAATTCTTCGATGCCTGGGGCTGGCGCATCCCGTTCCTGCTGGCGTTCCCCATGCTGGGCATCGCGCTGTGGATCCGGCTCAAGGTGGAGGAATCCCCCATCTTCAAGGATCTGCTGGCCCAGGGCGAAACGTCGAAGGTTCCGGCCTTCGAGGTCTTCCGCCACGCCGGCGGCCGCCTGCTCATCGCCGTGCTCGCAGCACTGCTCGGCGTCGGCGGTTTCTACATGATCACCACTTTCGCGGTGAGCTATGGCTCCAACACCCTGAAGGTGGACCGGAATGTCATGGTCAACGCAACGCTGGTTGCCGCAGTGGCCCAGATCGGCGTCACCTTCGTCATGGGCCGACTGGCCGAGAAGATCGGTCCGGGCAAGGTGACCATGTGGGGCGGCATCGTCAGCGCGGTCATGGCGTTCCCACTCTTCGCGATGATCGACACCAAGTCCCCGGTGATGATTATCCTGGCCATCACGGTGGGCATCATGCTCATCGCAGTGGCCTACGCCGTCAACGGCGCCCTGCTCACCGAGCTGTTCCCGCCGAAGCTTCGCTACTCCGGCGTGGCCCTGGGCTACAACATCGCCGGCGCCACCAGCGGCTTCATGCCCCTGCTGGCCACCGCCATGCTGGGCGTCTCCGGCAACCAGTCGTGGGGTGCGGCCCTGATCCTGGCCATCATCTCGCTGCTTACCGCCGTCGGCGGGTTCTTCGGCGAGCGCCTGCGCGTCCAGGACAAGCAGCTCGTTACCAGCAGCTAGGACGGACGGCGACCGCCGGTAACCCGCTGCACTATCGACAATCACCCAAGGGGAGCCGTCCGGCGGACGGCTCCCCTTCCCGTTAGGAGAACACATGCTCAGTGACGATCAAAGCCGGCGCATCCTGGATGCGGTGGACGCCGCCTTCGACGCCCAACTTGCCTTCACCCAGGACCTGGTCAAGCACCCGTCCCTGCGCACGCGGGAGGGCACCGCGCAGGACCTCATCTACGGGGCCATGGAGGGCCGCGGCCTGGAGATGGACCGGTGGGAACTGGACGCCGAAGAGCTGTCCGCCCATCACGGCTTCGGGCCGGTAACGGTGTCCTATGAAGGGGTGACCAATGTCGTGGGCACGTACCGTCCGGCCGAAGAGCGGGGCCGGTCCCTCATCCTCAACGGCCACATCGACGTGGTGCCCGAGGGCCCGGCCGAGGCGTGGTCCCGCTCCCCCTGGGACGCACCCATCATCGATGGGTGGCTGTACGGCCGCGGTGCCGGCGATATGAAAGCAGGCCTGGCGGCAAACCTCTTCGCGTTCGACGCCGTCCGTAGCGCCGGGTTTGAGCCGGCGGGCCGCATCCACTTCCAGTCCGTCGTGGAGGAGGAGTGCACGGGCAACGGCTCCCTTTCAGCCCTGATGCGCGGGTACCGTGCCGACGCGGTAATCATCCCCGAGCCCGAGGAGGACATGCTGGTGCGCGCCAACGTGGGCGTGCTGTGGTTCAAGGTCCGCGTCACCGGCAACCCGACGCATCCCCGGGAGATGGGCGCCGGCTTCAACGCCATCGATGCCGCATACACGGCCATTTCCGCGCTGCGCGAGGTGGAGGAGAAGTGGAACGCGGACCGCGGACAGCACCGGTACTTCGAAGACCTGGACCACCCCATCAACTTCAACTTCGGCGGGATCGCAGGCGGGGACTGGCCCTCCAGCGTCCCGGCCTGGTGCGAGTTCGATGTGCGGGCGGCAATCTACCCCGGTATCAGCGCCGAGCAGGCCTGGCACGAACTCCAGGAGTGCCTCGAGTCCCTGGGCCGCGGACCGGAGTCGATCACCGCCGTCGGCGTGAAGACCGGTTTCTTTTCCGAGGGCTACGTGCTGGAGCCCGGGACGGACGCCGAGGCCATGCTGCAGCGGACGCACGCACAGGTGTTCGGCCGCGAGTTGGAGAGCTTCACAACGCCGGGCTACCTGGACGGCCGCGTCTTCGCCCTCTACGCCGATACGCCGCCGCTGGTCTACGGCCCCATCTCGGAGTCGATCCACGGGTTCGACGAGCGAGTCTCGGTCGAATCGATCCGCCGGATCACCAAGAGCATCGCCCTGTTCATCGCCGACTGGTGCGGGGTCGACGAGCAGCCTGGAACCCCGGTGCCAGCGCAGTAAACCACGACGGCGGGAGGCCGGCTTGTGGACCGGCCACCCGCCGTCGTACTGCTTCAAGATGCTAGAAGCAGACGGGCTGGAAGGCCGGGTCCGCGGGACCGGATGGCTGGGCCAGGGCGTTGCCTACGAGCTGGTGCACCACGGGGTCGTTGGGCGTCTGGTCATGCTCGATGACGTCGGCCGGGCACTTGTCCTGGATGGTGATGTTGGTGACCTGCCGCGCCGAACCGTTCAGGAACTGGCTGTTGTACGGGATGACCACCTCGTCGTGGGTGGTGGAGATGACCGTGTAGGACGGGCCAGCCACCGTATCGCCGATGGAGTTGAGCTCCTGCATGAAGGGCGACCCGGCCTGCTGGTCGGCGCAGGCGGCACAGCCGGCGGCGGTGTAGTCGGGCGTGGGCACCAGGTCCGGCGGCGGGAGGATCACGCCTTCGGTGCCGTGGTTGGACGGCGCGATGCCCACGAGCTGGTGGACGTACTTTGCCCCGCCCAGGAAGCCCATGTAGTACCGGGGCATCATGCCGCCCTGGCTGTGGCCCACCAAGTCCACCTGCTTGGCTCCGGTGGCGGAGCGGACGGCATCAACGAACGGCGCGAGTTGCGCGGCGGAATCCTTGACCGGAGCCGTGGCATAGACGCCGTTCGTTTCGCCGTAGTTGAGGGCGAAGACGCAATAGCCCTCGCTTTTAAGGTACGGCGAGAGGGTGGACCAGTTCTTGTCCATGCTCTCGAAGGTCCCCGGAACCAGGACCACGGGGTAGGGATGTTCTGCTGATGGTTTGCAGGACCAGTCATTGGCACCCGGCGGGGAGACATCGACGGCCTGGGCGGGGGTTGAAACCAGGGATGTGGCAAGGACGGCGGCTGCCGCAACGGACAGGGCCCGGGTAAGGAATGACATGGAAACCTCTTTGTTCGTCTGTCTATGGTGTGGCCTGCACTGATGGTTTTGGGGGATCCATCAGGGCTGGCCGGGGTTTTCCATGCTGGCAGCGCTGCTGCTCCTGCGCAGCAGAAGTGCACGGATGTGCGGCCAAAAAGGGCTGTCCAAGAGGAGGTGGATGTTGCTCCGGCACCCCGTCAAATCGGGCTTTGTTACTGGTCAGTAGCTAGAGAGCGTACGCCGGCCTGCGCACGGGCGGTCTGCCGCGGTCTGCACGAACGTGCAGACCTGTGGGCTGTCAGGCCAGGAGCCAACGCTTCCAGCGTGGCTGCTCGGGTTCCGGCGTCGGTTCGGGCTCCGGCTCCTCGCCCAACGCCTGCGCGGCCTGGACAATGTCGTCAGCGGTGAGCGTCATGACGGCCTCACGGTCCAGCGCGTCCAGGCTTTGTTCCTCGTCAAGCGACAGCCGCAGCGCCTGGCGGTTGAGCGCCTGCTCGAAGAGGGTGCGGGCGAACCGCGCATTGCCGGAGTCCTCGCCGGCATGGAGCCCGGTGAAGATGCGGCGCAGCATCTGGTCCGCGTCCGGCTCCAGCCTGTACTCGTGCTGGGCCAGCATCTGGTGGAAGATCGTCTGGAGCGCATCGACGGAGTAGTCAGGGAAGGTGATCTCGCGGGCGAACCGGGAGCGCAGGCCTGGGTTGGAGAGCAGGAAGGCCTCCATCAGCCGCGGGTACCCCGCCACGATCACCACCAGGCGGTGGCGGTGGTCCTCCATCCGCTTCAGCAGGACCTCGATCGCCTCGGGGCCGAAATCCATCCGGCCATCCTCCGGGGCCAGCGCGTACGCCTCATCGATGAACAGGACACCGTCCAGCGCGCGCCGGATCACCCGGTCCGTCTTGATGGCGGTCTGGCCAACGTACTGCCCCACCAGGCCCGAACGGTCCACCTCCACCAGGTGGCCTTTCTGCAACAGACCCACGGCGCGGTACATCTCGGCCAGGAGCCGCGCCACGGTGGTTTTGCCCGTGCCGGGGTTTCCGAGGAACACCAGGTGCTGTGAGGTGGCCACTTCCGGCAGTCCGTGGGCCTTGCGGCGCGCCTGGACCTGGAGCAGTGCCACGAGGGCCCGTACCTGCTCCTTCACGGTGTCCAGTCCCACCAGTGCGTCGAGCTCGGCCTGCAGCTCAGACAGAGGCCGAGCCGGCCCGGGCCGGGCACCCATGAGATCGCCGACTACTTCATCGACGCGTTCCGAACCGGGCAGCTTGAGCTGATCGGCCAGGTGGCCGATCGTTTCGCGCAGGTCATCGAGCGGGTTGCGGCCGAGAGCCATGCCTCCACTGTAGACCCCGGCTCCCGCGCACGGCGGACTCAGCGCCACAAGTATCAGGGCCGATACCGCCGGAAGAGTGCCGGATAGCCGTCCCCTTCCGGCGTCCTGGCACCGTTCCGGCGATTCGGGCGGGGGCGGGGCGGCCGGGGGTCACAGGGAGGCGCCGCCGCAGATCACGTAGTTTTGGCCCGTGATCGACTTGCCGTGCGTGCCCAGCAGGAAGGCGGCCAGGGCGGCCACGTCCTCCGGGTCCACCAGGGCGCCCAGGGCCGGCAGCTTCACGGGGGTGGCGGCACGGCCGGGATCGTTCAGCATCGGGGTGTCGGTGGGCCCCGGGGAAAGCACGTTGACCGTGATCCCCCGCGGCGCGAGCTCTTGCGCCCAGGTCCGGCCCAGCCCCATCAGCGCGGCCTTCGTCGCGGCATAGTGGCTCTTGCCCGGCATCCCCGTGGAGGTGCGGCTGCCCAGCAGGACGATCCGGCCGCCGTCGGGCATGGCCGGCACCAACGCGTTGGCCAGCGCGGACGCCGCGGCCACGTGGACGGTGAACATGCCGGACAAAGCAGCGGGGTCAAGGGAACCAAGGTGGGCAGTCCGCTGGAACCCGGCGGCGTGCACCAGGGCATCGGCCGGAGCCAGCCCGGAAACCAGCGAAGCCAGGGACTCCGGCTGGGCGAGATCGGCCTGCAGCCACTCGAACTTGCCCTCCAGGGCAGACTCGGTGCGGCTCAGCCCTGTCACGCGCCAGCCGTCGGCCAACAGCCGCGCAGCGATGGCTTTGCCGATCCCGGAGCTGGTGCCGGTGACAACCGCATGTTTGGTCATGCGTCCCCGCCCGGCGTGGTGCTGCCGTCGTACGCCCACTGCGGGTCCACGCGGACGAATTTGATGGCCTGCCGGAAGTACGTGTACGCGATGTTCAGTGCGCCGTCCGGGCCTTGGTGGATGGACGGGTAGGAGTATTCGCGGTTCAGCCCGTCGCGGGAGTTGTTGGACAGGCAGTAGCCGTCCCCCACGTCCAGGTTCCGGCGGATGGGCCACGAACGGCCGGAATCCTCGGAAATGGCCAGGGTCATCGGCGAGCGCGGCGTGCCCCAGAAGGCGCGCTTGACGCCGTCGTCCTCCGGGAAAGCCGTAGCGTCCGGTTCGGCGACCTGCCCCTGTTCGTCGGCCAGGCCGTCGTCGTCAATCTCGTCGTACAGCGAGAGCCGGCGCGCGGTGCCCTCCCCGGCGCGGCTGTGGTTGTACACCAGGGCCAGGCGGCCGTCCGTCAAAGCAACAAACTGGATGGAGGAGTTGTTGTTGGGCAGCTCGGTGGGGACGGGCTCGCTCCAGGTGGAGCCGTCGTCGGTGGAGCGGGATTCGTAGATGGAGTCGGCCCAGCGGCTGCGGAAGAGGGCCAGCAGCGAGCCGTCGGCCACGGGCTGGATGTTCATGTGGACGCAGCCCAGGCTGCCCGGCAGGACGTGCTCGGTCCAGGTGGCGCCTGCGTCGTCGGAGATCATCACGGCGCTGTCATCGCTGTTGCCCACCCACTTCTCCCCCGGCGTGGTGATGCAGCGGAAGATCCGGATGATGAGCCGCCCGGACGGGAGCACCACTGGCAGTTGGCGGACGAACACGCCGCCGGTCTCGTTGGCCGGGAAGAGGGTCTCCACCTCACCCCAGGTGCGGCCGCTGTCCAGGGAAATACGACGGCGGACCTCGGCCGTGTCCTGGTTGCCCGCCTTCTGCGCGGTGTACAGCAGCCAGAGCGCGCCGTCAGTGTTGGTGAAGAGGATGGGGTTCTGCTCGGAGCGGGTGGAGTCGTTCGAGAGTTGCTCCGGGGCGGACCACTGGCTGCTGCCCGGCTCGAGGGTGGAGAACCAGATGGAGATATCCGGCACGCCTTCCTGGGTGCCGCCGAACCAGACGCAGCCCAGCCGGCCGTCCGGGAGGGTGAGCAGGTTGGCCGCGTGGCTCTGCACGGTGGGCGCGGGCAGGTAGGCGAAGTCGGCGCCGTCGGCCCTCTTGACCGCGCCGTCCGGGGTGATGGTGCTGTAGCTGTCGGTGGTGATGGTCATGGTTATTGGTCCTTGGAAGTGGCGGCGTCGAGATGGGACTTGGCGATCTGTTCCAGGTGCGTCAGGTCCGAGGCGACGGTGGTGAACGTGTACCCCTGCTTCAGGCGCTGCGCCGCGACGGTCCCGGCCGCGGTGTGGATGCCGGCGGCGATGCCGGCTGACGCGGCAGCCTCGGCGATGGTCTCCAGGGCGGCGTTGAATTCGGTTTCGACGGCGGGATCCCCGGGGAACGCCCCGCCCACCGCAATGCAAAGGTCGGAGGGCCCCACGTAGATGCCGTCCAGGCCGGGGGTAGCGCAGATTTCCTTGACGTTGGCCAGCCCCTCGGGGGTTTCGATCATGGCGAACACCATGGTGGCGGCGTTGGCCTCGGCGGGCACTGGGCCGATCCGCAGGGCCGAGCGCATGGGGCCGTAGGAGCGGCCGCCCAGCGGCGGGTACTTGGCGGCGGCCACGGCCGCGGCGGCGTCCTGGGCGTTGTTGACCAACGGGACAATGACGCCCACGGCACCGGCGTCGAGCGCCTTGCCGATGGCGGTGAAGTCGTTGGCCTCCACGCGGACCATGCCGACGGCGGTGTGCCCGGCATCGATGGCCATCAGCCCGTTGAGGACCCCGGAGTAGCCGAGCAGGCCATGCTGCGCGTCCAGGGCGACGTAGTCGTAGCCGAGCCGGCCGATGCGTTCGGTGGCCACGGGCGCGTCCAGCACCGCCCAGTAGCCCACCGCCTGCTCACGGGCGCGGATCTTGCGGGCGAATTCGAGGGCCAGTTCGGAAGTCATCAGGGTCCTTCAGGTGATCGGTTCAGGTAAGCGGGTAAGGGATCAGCGGTTGTAGGCGGGCATTGGCCCGCGCAGCGACGTGCCGACGGCGTCGCAGGCGTCCACGACATCGGCCGGCAGCGGACCGTTGGCCACGGCGGCGATGTTGGCGCGCAGCTGTTCCACCTTGGACCCGCCCAGCAGCAGGGACCCCACGCCGTCCCGGTAGGCAAGCCAGCGCAGGGACAGCTCAGCCAGGGAAACCCCGGCACCGGCGGCGATGCTGGACAGTTCGGCGATGGCGTCGAACAGCTGCTTGTCCCAGTACCGCTGCGTGTACATGGCGGCGAGCTTGGAATCGCCGTAGCGGCCCTCGGTGGGCTTGGCGTCGAAGCTGTGTTTGCCGGTGAGCAGGCCGCCGCCCAGCGGGTTGTAGACCATGGTGTGCACGTTGTGGGTGGCCGCGAACTCGAGATATTCCTCCTCCAGCCGCCGGGCCACCAGGTTGTAGAGCTGCTGTGCGACGACGGGCCGCGGCGCCCCCACTTCACGCGCCGTGTGGATGACGTCGGCGATCTGCCAGGCGGCGAAGTTTGAGACGCCCAGCGCACCGATCTTCCCTTCTTCAACGAGCGAGGCCACGGTTGACAGCGTCTCGGCAAGCGGGGTGGCCCGGTCCGGCTGGTGCAGGTAGAACAGGTCGATGCTGTCCACGCCCAGCCGGCGCAGGCTGCCCTCCACGCTGGCCCGCAGTCCGGCCGATGACAGCGGCGCATTGGAGCCGTAGTCCGCGTGCGGCATGCCGGCCTTGGACGCCAGGATAACGCCGTCGCGCTTCGCCTTTAAAAGCCGGGAGAGCATCTCCTCGGTGACCCCGCCCACGTAGGCGTTGGCGGTGTCGATGGTGGTGATGCCGGCGTCGAGCGCTTCCTCCACCATCCGGGCGGCGGTGGCCTCATCCGCGGTGTCGCCGAACGTCATGGTTCCCAGCACAAGCCGGGAGATGGGAAGTTTCAGGCCGTCCACCTGGGTGCCTTCGGGCTGGGTGCTCATGCGTTGATTCCTCGTGGTTGCGTCATTGCTTCTCGTAGAAACAGTAGGGGTCGAGCCGGCCTGGGAAAGATCGGTCCGGCTGACGTGGAGCCCGCGGGCCCCTCATCATGCTTTGTTGTGCCCATCACTTTGCCACCTTTGCGCAAACCGCGCAACCCTCTAGCGCGAATCGCGCAGTTGTGTCATGATGATTGGAGTTTGCACCACTTGTCCGGGTGCAGCCACCTACAAGCGGGAGGAGCAACGTGGCTTCCATATTTGTGCAGGCCGACGATTTCTCCGGCGCCGCCGAGGTTGGCTACTGCTTTGTGGAACATGGCCTGTCCACGCAGGTCCTGCTGGGAGCAGGTAAGGATGCGGGAACGCACGACGGCGGCACCTCCTCGAGTGGGTTCGCCAGCGACGTGGTGGTCACCGATACGCACTCCCGCGGCCTTTCCGAAGCCGCGGCCGAGGCGCTGGTGAAGGACGCTTTCTCCGGTCCTGAAGCCTCCGTTGCGCGGGCGATGTTCAAGAAGATGGACTCCCTGTGGAGGGGCAACCTCAGTGCCGAGATTTCCGCGCTGACCAGCCTGGGTTTGCACGCTGTGGTTGCCGGCGCCCTCCCGCAGCTGCAGCGTTCCGTGGCGGGTGGCCGGCCGCTGGTGCACGGCACTCCCCTGGCGGAGACGGGGCTGTGGCAGGCAGAGATTAAGGCCCCGCCAGCCGATGTTCCATCCCTGCTCCGACCGGAGGACCCGGCATCGGTTAGGACAGTAACCCTGGCGGGAGTCCGGTCCAGTTCGTTCAGCGCAAAGCTCGCCGGGCTCCTGGACTCCGACCAGCCGCAACTGGTGGTCACCGACGGTGAAACGGTGCAGGACCTGGAGCACGTGGTGGCCGCACTGCTGGAAATGGATTTCCATGCAGGCGGCCGCCGCATCGTCCTGGTGGGAGCCGGTGGAGCGGCTGATGTCCTCGCCCGGCGGCTATCGACCCAATTTGCGCGAAATACGCAAAACGCGGCAGCGGCTGAGCTTATCGGCACAGAACCACAGGAAGCGGGACGGCCCGTCCTCGCCGTCGTCGGCTCCGCGTCCAGAACCGCGCAGGCGCAGCTGTCCCAGCTCGAAGCCAACGGCTTCAGGGTGGTCCGGCTGGACCCGCTCCCGGCCGAATCCAAGGGTGCCTACGCTTCCCAACTGGCCCGGGTCACGGGTGATTTGAGGGCGGGAGCCCGCGTAGCTCTCGGGTTGGCGGTGCAGAACGTGGTCCCGTCCGCCTCCGCCCGCATCGTGCAGGCGCTCTCCGCGTTCGCGGCCGAGGCAGCGAAAGCGGCCCCTGCTGACCTGATCCTTACCGGCGGCGAGACGGCCCGGGAAGTCCTGGACGCCGTCGGCCGCTCCAGCCTGGCGCCGCTCGCGGCGGTGCAGCACGGGGCCGTGCTGAGCCGTGCCGACGACGGGACGCTGGTGGGCACCAAGCCCGGCAGCTTCGGCGACGACCTGGCCCTCCTGCAGCTGTATGACGAAATCCGGAAGCACCGCGGCCAGTCCGCGGGAGCTTCCCCCAACACCTTTCCCCGCAAGACTTCCGAAGAACCTGGAGCAGCAATGACTGACGAAACAATGAACAACCAGCCCCTGCCTTACGTCGCCGTCACCATGGGCGACGGAGCCGGCATCGGCCCCGAGGTGATCGTGCCGGCGGTGCTGGATGCTGGCATCCTGGCCGAGTGCCGGCCCGTGGTGATCGGCGACGCGCTGCGGCTGCGCCAGGCCGCGGATGTACTGGGCATCCAGGTGGACATCCGGGCCATCGAGGACGTGGCGGACGCGGAGTTCACGCCGGGCCGCGTCAACGTAATTGACCTGGCGCTGCTGCCGGCGGACCTGGCATGGGGGCAGCTCTCCCCCGTGGCCGGGCACGCCGCTTACGAATACATCCGGGTGGCCAGCGAGCTGGCCATGGCCGGAAAGGTGCAGGCCATCTGCACGGCGCCGCTGAACAAGGAAGCGCTGCATGCCGCCGGGCACATCTTCCCCGGGCACACAGAGCTGCTGGCCTCGCTGACGGGCACGGAGGAAGTGTCCATGATGCTCTCCACGCCAAAGATCCGGGTGATCCACGTGACCACGCACATCGGGCTCATGGACGCCATCCGCAAGATCAACCCTGACCTGGTGGAGCGGACCATCCGCCGCGGCCACGAGGCGCTGGTGCGCGCCGGCATCCCCAACCCGAAGATCGGCGTGTGCGCCATCAACCCGCACGCCGGCGAGAACGGCCTGTTCGGGCAGGGCGAGGAAGCAGAGAAGATCGAGCCGGGCGTGAAGGCTGCGCAGGCGGACGGGATCAACGCGGTGGGCCCGCTCCCCGCGGACACCCTCTTCTTCCTGGCCGGCCGCGGCGACTACGACCTGGTGGTGGCCATGTACCACGACCAGGGCCACGGGCCGGTCAAGGTCCTGGGCATCGAGGCCGGCGTGAACATCACGGTGGGCCTGCCGGTGATCCGCACGTCCGTGGACCACGGCACCGCGTTCGATATCGCCGGCAAGGCAATCGCCGATTCCCGTTCCATGGTGGAAGCGCTGCACCAGGCCGCGGAAATGGCCACCCGCCCGGCCATGGCTGTGTAGCTGCCGGGATTCTGTGGTCGCCGGAACTAGCATGGGTAGCACTGCCACCGCCATGCCCACGGGAAGGAGACCGGGAATGCTCAGCGCAAACGCGCGGCGCGAGGAGATCTACCACCTTGCCGTGACCACCGGCCTTGCCTCCGTGGAGGAACTCTCCGCCAAATTCGAGGTGACCGCGTCCACCATCCGCCGCGACCTGGCGCTGCTGAACAACCAGGGCCGGCTGGCCCGCACCTACGGCGGGGCCATGGCCCTGGGCGCGCACCCGGAGGCCTCGCTGCGGCAGCGCACCGGCGAGGCGTTCGAGCAGAAGCAGGCGATCGCCCGCTGGGCGGCGTCGGTCATCCAGCCAGGGGAAAGCATCCTGCTCGACGCCGGCTCCACGGCAGGTGCCCTTGCCCACGAACTGCGCGGGTTTGGCCGGTTGTCCATTACGACGCCGGGCATCAACACCCTGCAGGAGCTGGCCGACTGCGAGGGCATCGAGGTGGACTGCCTGGGAGGCCGGCTGCGTGGCGTGTCCCAGAGTTTCGTCGGGCCGCTGGCCGAGGCCGCGCTGGAGCGGATGAGCTTCGACAGGGTGTTCCTGGGCGCCGATGCCGTCTCCGCCGAGGACGGCATCTGCGAAGCAGACCACGCGCAGACGCGCCTCAAGGAGCTCATGGCCCGCCGGGGCCGTTCCGTTTACGTTTTGGCGGACTCCTCCAAGCTCGGGCTCCGGCCCTTCCACGCCTGGGTCCAGTTGCCTTTACCGTGGACCCTGGTGACAGACGACGGCGCGGACCCCAGGCAGGTGCAGGCGTTCCAAAGCCGCGGGGTAACGGTGGAAATCGTCGCTGCTTCAGCACGCTGATCGAATCCAGCTAGGCCCCGGCGGGAACAACCGCTGGTCCCCACGGGCAAGCTCCCCGGCCCTCCCCGGTCCCCGCGCTGATAACGAATCCAGCCCGCCGCCATGGCGGTTTGTGCGCACCATGCCGCCTTCGCCTCCTCGTCATTCTGCGCGTAATGCGCATGAGTGGACCATTTCCCCCTCCTTGTCGAGCCAAATCACGGCACTTGGCCCAAATCATGCGCGAACTTAGCGAAAGTACTAGCGCGTTTCACGCACATGTGTCATGCTTACTTGTGACGCACCTCTCCCGCCGAGGCTCGGAGCTCCTCCAGCAACAGGCGCCTCCCCTACACCGCAGTAGAAGGAACAGCAATGTCCAACGTCATAACCCCCACGCCAGAGCAGCGAGCCAAGTGGGTCCGCCGCGCCATCATCGCCGGAGTCGTCGGCACCACCATCGAGTGGTACGACTTCGTCCTGTTCGGCACGGCGTCCGCACTCGTTTTCAACACCCTCTTCTTCCCGAAGATGGACCCGTTGATTGGCACCGCTGCCGCCCTCACCACAACGGCCATCGGCTACTTCTTCCGCCCGCTTGGAGGCTTCGTCTTCGGCGCGCTCGGCGACCGACTGGGACGGAAGAACGTCCTCGCCGCGACCCTCGTCCTCATGGGCACGTCCACGGCGCTCATCGGCTTGCTTCCCACCTACGCCCAGGTAGGCATCTGGGCCCCGATCCTGATGCTCCTCCTCCGCATCCTGCAAGGGATCGGCGCGGGTGCGGAGTTCGGAGGTGCCCAGGTCATGGTGTCCGAGCACGCCAGCAAGAAGCGGCAGGGCCTCTTCACCAGCCTCCCCGGCGCGGGCCTGGCGCTGGGCATCATGCTCGGAACCTCTTTCTACTCCCTTCTGGATTCCATGCCCAAGGACCAATTCATGGCGTACGGGTGGCGGCTTCCCTTCCTCGCCAGCGTCATCGGCATCGCCGTGGGCCTCTTCATCCGGATGCGGGTCGTCGAGTCCCCGGAGTTCATGGCCGTCACGCGGACCCAAGAGAAGCCCAAGAGCCCCGTCAAGGAAGTCTTCGCCTCCCACACGCGCAACTGGTTTGTGGCCATGTTCGCCTGCTTCGCCGAGAATGCGACCACCAACCTCGTCAAGACCTTCGTCCTGGCCTACGCGGCAACCTTTCTCCACCTCGACAAGAGCGTCGGGCTCAACGGCCTCTTCGTCGCCTCCTTCGTAAGTCTTTTCACCTACCCGCTCTTCGGATGGCTGGGTGACCGCCTCGGCATCGGCCGCGTCTACATCGGCTCAGCGATTGCAGTCGCGCTGTTCATCTTCCCGATGTTCTGGATGATCGACACCAAGTCGGTCCCGGTCGTCATCATCGCCATCGTCATCATCTACGCGATCGCCGTGCGCGGCATGTCCGCGACCCAGGGCGCCTACCTGGCCAACCTGTTCCCGGCCCATATCCGCTTCACCGGCCTTGCCTCTTCCCGCGAAGTGGGCAGCGCGATCTCCGGAGGCATTGGCCCCGTCCTCGCCACCCTCCTGCTGGCCGCGACCAACTCGTATTGGCCTGTGGCCCTCTACATGATCAGCCAGGCGATCATCACCATCGTGGCCGTCTGGATCGGACCGAGCAAGCAATCCAAGACGCAGATCCAGGAAGACGAGCAGTCCCGCCACGCCATCGCGTAGGAACCCGCGGCCACTGCCACGGCTGCCAGCCACAACAGGACAAGCGCCCTCCTGACCAAGGACCCCACGCCAGCCGCAGCTGGTCTGGGGTCCTTGGTCAGGAGGGCGCATCAAAGGCGTCGTGAAATTGGATCGCCAGGGCGCCCCAAACGCAGACACAGAGAAGCCTGCTTCGTTTGGCTGAAGGAGTTCCAGCGCGCGGACCTGGGAATCGAGCACACGCCGTTTTTCTTACAGTCTCGAACAGGGAAGGGCCGGCACTTGGGTGCGGTCCCTTAAATTCTGCGCTGGTGGTGCAGGGATCTTATGTCAGGGTGTGCAGGTGTGGCTGGTGTCGTAGTACTGGTAGGTCCCGTGTGCGTAGTGAATATCAGCTGAACCGATGCACGTACCAGCTTCATTGGTCGAAGTAGTGGTGCCGTGGTAGCCGTTCTCCATAACACTGCCGTCCGGTGCGAGCAGGGTGTGATAGTGGACGGCGAAGTCAATGGTGCCCGTGGAGGTGCCGTCGAGGCGGTAGTACGAATCTGTCGCCTTCAGGTTGTAGACGTAAATGGTGTCTCCGTTGCGAGGGGTCACCTTGTTGGTCACAAGGTCGAGGGTTGAACATATTGTCCCGTAAGCATCGGTGCGACACTCCGACTGCCGATTGACTACCGCGCCGCCGCTGTCTGCCATTGCTGGTGAGGCCAGCAGGGCCAGGGCTCCGGTGACACCAAGGGCAGCAGCCGAACGGGTAAGAATCTTAACGGAAATCATCATCAGTTCCTGCTTTCAATTCAGATTTCGAGATGGAGGAGTTCCCGGCCATCTCCAGTGATCTTCTTTTGCGCAGTAAGGCTGTTGCCAGAGCCGAAAGCCTTCAACGTCCATGCGGGTACGGAGGAGCTCTCCGCCAAGTTCGAGGTGACAGCCTCCACCATCCGCCGCGACCTCGCGTTGCTGAACTCGCATGGCCTGCTGGCCCGCACCTACGGCGGGGCGATGGCGGTGCAGAAGTTTCGGGATGCGGGGGTACAGGTGGAGGTGGCTGCGGTTTCTGAGTAGGCCCGGTTGGGTACGCTGCTGCTACAACGATTGAAGCCCTTAGCCTGAGCGGAGAAACCCATGCACGCCGTGCTCGAATACACCTACGCCGACAACTACCTCGAGTCCCGCGGACAATACCGCGCAGACCACCTCAAGGCGGGGTGGGAGGCAGTGGAACGCGGCGAGCTTCTGCTCGGCGGGGCTATTGGCGAAGGACCCTTCAAAGGCTTGCTGATCTTCGCCGGCGAGAACCCACTGGAGGCCGCCAAAGCCTTTGCAGCCGCAGACCCCTACGTCCTCAACGGTGTCGTCACGTCCTGGACCGCCAGCCCGTGGACCACGGTGCTCGGCAACGGGGCGGCCACACCGGTCCGCCCCTAACGCCACCGAACGGCAGTGGCCGCGCCCTTGTTGCCTGCAGTCTTCCCCGAAGGCCGCGCCTGCCGGTCGGCCCGGGCAGAGCGGCCTTGGCTGCGGCCAACGCGTGGGTGCCGACGCCGTCGGCGATCCGTCCTCCCACCCGGATTTGGCACAGCTGGGCCACTACCTGGCGCGGACTGCCCCAACCGCAGGCACGGGGTGGGTATCCCGTTCAGGCGCGCAACGCCGTCGGACTTTCCGGACGTCCCGCGCATCACCCGCGACGCCTGCCTCAAGGCCGGGCAACTTCGCTGCGGACCATCCGTACATAGCTCGTTCCCGGCGAGGACGTCCTGCTGTGGGTGTTTACGCTGGAGCTCCAGTGCGCGCGACGGCGGTGATGCGGTCGAGTATCGACTCGAGGTCGCCCGACGCCGGTACCGTGAGGCCGGCTTCGTCTGGTCCAAGGGGTTCCAGCGCACTCAACTGGGAACCGAGGAGCAACGGCGGCATGAAGTGCCCGGGGCGGTGATGCAGTCGCTGTTGCAGGAGTGGCAGCTCCACGTCGAGTTGCACGAAGGCCGTATCCGGGGCCTTTGCCCTGATCGCATCCCGGTAGGCGCGCTTCAGCGCCGAGCAGGCCACGATGATTCCCTTCGGATGGGCTGCCTCGAGCTCGTCGCCGACGAGTGCCAGCCAAGGCCAGCGGTCCTCGTCCGTCAACGGGATGCCGGCAGCCATCTTGTCGATGTTGGCTCTGGGATGCAGCGAGTCCGAATCAATGAAATCGGCCCCCAGGCGCCGCGCCAGCGCCGCACCCACGGTTGACTTTCCCGCCCCGCAGACGCCCATGACGACTATGACGGGTTTCATCAAAGCGCGCCCTGCTGCTCGGTTCCGGCGGGCATCGGCGTCAGCCTGGTGACCTCCACCGGCTTCTGCAGGAGACCCTCAAGCGAGGCGTTGAGGCGTGCGACGGCCTCACCCGCACCATGAGCGTCGAGCAGTTCGGCAGAGTCCCATTTTTCGATCATGACGATCTGGCCGTTGGGGGCCTCATGGATGGCGTAGAGCTGGCAGCCCGGCTCCTTGTGCACCTCGGCGATGGCAGGGGCAAGGGCTGAGGCAACGGCGTCGAAGGCTCCGTCCTTGGGTGTGAAGACGGCGGTGACGATGACGGTCATAGTGGGTATTCCTTATCTGGTTGGGGTGAGCACGACTGGTGAGCAGCTGTTGCGCGGAACAAAGTCCGCTTTGACCTCGATGGTCCGCTGACCGTCGGGCAACTTGCCCTGCATCCGCCCCAGCACCAGCTCCAGCGAGTGCAGCGCAAGCATGGCGATGGGCTGGCGGATGATGCTGAGCGGAGGGCTTGTCAGTTCGGTCCAAGGACTGTCGTCAAAGACGATGACCGACAGGTCGTTGGGGATGCGGGTACCCGTCTGGACCAGGCGGCGGACGGCGCTCTGGACCTGGGCCGTGTTGGCCACGATGATCCCGGTAGGGCGATCCGGCAGCGCCAGCAGGGATCCGACGGCATCGCCGCCGCCGTCACCCCGGAACGGCACATCCCGGATCAGCTGCGGGTCCACCGTGACGGAGCAGCTGTCATGGGCGGCCTGGTACCCCTGGATCCTGGACCTGCCCGTGGAAGTACTGACAGGCCCGGTAATCAACCCGATCCTGGTATGCCCCAGGCCGAGCATGTATTCAGTGGCGCGGCGGGCCGAATCCACGTTTTCGATGCTCACAACGTCAACATTCGCCAACTCCGGGATGGTGCGGTCAACGAAGACGACGTTGACGCCAAGGGACTGCAGGCGCGCCCACTTTTCAACGTTCGCCCCGGTGGGCGTGGCGATGACGCCGCCGACGGACCGGTCAAGGAGCGTATCCAGGGAGTCCGCCTCCAGGTGCGGGTCTTCCTGGGTGGTCATGACTACCACCTGCACTCCGTGGCTGCGCGCCTCCCAGACAATCCGGTCAGCCAGCTGGGCGAAGAATGGGTTGGCCAGGTCGGCAACCACCAGCCCGACGGTCGGGGCGTGGCCCACGCTCAATTCCCGGGCGGCGGCACGAGGGCGATAACCGAGATCCTCGATGACGCGGAGCACCATGTCCCGCTTGGCCGGTGCAACCGGGCCCGACTCAGGATTAAGCACCCGGGACACCACGGAAACCGACACGCCTGCCGCGGACGCGACATCGCGGATTGTTGGAGCCTTCTTCACTTCTCCTCCTCATTGAAGGTTTCTACCCGATCGCCGGCATCAACAGTTTCGCCGTCATGAAAGGCGCCCAAAAGCGCGTTTCCGTTGTGACCGTTGACACAGCCTAGCACCCGCTGGTACAAAAGTGGAACCGGTTCCACTCCGGCCCTCGAATTCACATCCCGCGACAAAGAAGTTGCCCCACCCGTGCGGTGGAGGTGCTTCCCGGACGCGGAAACGCCAATCAGAGAGATCCCCATGAACCTTCACAAGCTCCTCAGCGACCGCGAGCAGCAGGGACGTCCCATCCGAGTGGGACTCATTGGAGCCGGCAGGTACGGCACCATGTACCTCGCCCAGGCCAACAACATCCCCGGGATCCACGTGGTGGCCATCGCCGACATCAACGTCAAGCGCGCCGAAGGAGCCTTCGAACTTGTCGGCTGGCCCAAGAACCAGATCGCGCCGGACATCGCCACCGCCCTCCGCGACCGCAGCACAGCGATCATTGCGAACGCCGACGAGCTGTTCGACGTCGACATCGACGTCATCGTCGAAGCGACCGGCAACCCGATCGTGGGGGTGAAGCACGCGCTTCGGGCCATCGACACCAGGAAACACATCATCATGGTGACCGTTGAAGCCGACGCCCTGGCGGGGCCCGCACTGGCCCGCCGCGCGGAGGCCGCCGGCGTGGTCTACTCCATGGCCTACGGTGACCAGCCGGCCCTGATCATGGAGCTCGTGGACTGGGCACGGACCAGCGGATTCGACGTCGTCTGCGCCGGCAAGGGCGCCAAGTACCTTGAGCACTACCACGAGATGAACCCTGACAACGTCTGGGAAAACTGGGAATTCTCGAAGGAACTTACCGACTCCGGCCAGCTGAACCCGTACATGCACACCTCGTTCCGGGACGGCACCAAGGCATCCATCGAGATGGCCGCCGTCGCCAACGGTGCCGGGCTGGTCCCGTCCGATAACGGGCTGAGCTTCACGCCCGGCGACGTCGAGCAGATCGCCACGGTCTGCCGGCCCAGCGATGTGGGCGGCGCCCTCGCCCACGAAGGCAGCGTCGACGTCATGTCCAGCGTCAACCGCGACGGCAGCTGGATCAGCCACAACACCCAGGAAGGCGTCTTCGTGGTGGTGAAGGCGACGAACGGATATGTCTCCGGCTGCTTCACCGAATACCCCTGGCACCCGGATCCCACCGGCCAGTACGCCGCACTGTACCGCCCGTACCACTACGTCGGCCTCGAACTCAACGTCTCCATCGCCAACGCCGCCCTCCGCGGCATTGCCACCGGCTCGCCCGTGGGATTCTTCGGCGACGTGGTGGCCACGGCCAAGAAGGACCTCAAAGCCGGCGAGTTCCTCGACGGCGAAGGCGGCTACACCGTCTGGGGCAAGCTCGTGTCCGCCCGGCACTCGGTGGAAACCGGGGCACTGCCGGTGGCGCTGGCCCACCACGTGGAGCTGCGCAATGACATCGCAAAGGGCGCAACCGTGGGCTGGGACGACGTCATCATGGACGACTCCCTGGCCCAGGCCCTGGAACTGCGCCGGGAAACCGAAGCGCTCGTCACGGAATCCGCCCTCACCGCCTGACCGGCACCCCTCGAACTTGACTCCTTCCAACGAAGAAAGGCTTCACATGAAATCGAAACTCCGCGCCCTCACCGGAGCGCTGGCCTGCACCCTCGCCGCGTCACTCCTGGCCGGCTGCGCCTCCGGGGCTGCCGGCGGGACCGGCGCCGCAGCCCCGGCAAAGATCCAGCTGTCCATTCCGGACCCGATCGACTCCTCCGTCGGCGTTTCGGCGCAGCACTTTGCCGACCAGGTCAAGAAGACCTCCAACGGGTCCGTCCAGGTCACCGTGGTTCCCAACGGAACAAGCTTCAGCGGCGACCAGAACGCGGCCGTGACCCGCCTGCAGGGAGGTTCCCTGGACGCCCTGATCCTGTCAACCTCGGTCTACGCCTCCGTGGTACCGGAGATGAACGGCATCAGCATCCCGTACCTGTTCAAGGACACTACCCAGGAGGCGGCGTTCCTCAACGGCAAGCCGGGCCAGGTCCTGAAGGACAAGCTGGCCCAGAAGGACACCGTGGCGCTCAGTTTCATGACCAGGACCGGCCGGGTGATCACCAACTCGGTGCGCCCCATCCAGCAGCCGTCTGACCTGAAGGGCATGAAGATCCGCGTTCCGGGCAACCCGCTGTGGACCGACTACTTCGGATCGCTGGGGGCGAGCCCCACCACCATGGCTTTCTCCGAGGTCTTCACCGGGCTGCAGACCGGGACCATCAATGGGCAGGAAAACCCGATCGAGGTGCCGTGGACCAACAAGTTCTCCGAAGTACAGAAATACGTGTCCCTGACCAACCACATCAATGACGCATGGGTCCTGGCCCTGTCATCGAAGAAGTGGGGCACGCTCTCGGACGACCAAAAGAAGGCCCTCACCGATGCTTCCGCCGAGACGGCAACGTTCAAGACCGGCTACGACGAGGAACAGTCCAAGAAGCAGCTGGACGACCTGAAGGCCAAGGGAATGCAGGCCAACGAGCTCAGCGCCTCCGCCATCGATGAATTCAAGGCCGCGTCGAAGACCCTGTACCCGAAGTTCTCCGAGCTGATCGGCAAGGACTTCTTCGACCAGGCGATCGCCTTCACCGCCTCCAACTAACCGCAAGCGGGTGCCGGGGCGTACAGCCCCGGCACCCGCACACCACATCCGCTCTCAACGTCGACAGTCTGGAAGAACATGAAACGCACCCTCCCTCCCGAGGAACTTGAAGAGGTCCTCCCCTCTGATGCGGAGGAGATCCTGCACCACGGTCACGTCCCGCCGCGCTGGAGCGGTGCCGTGTGGTTCGACAAGGTCCTCGAAGGCACCGTTGGCGCGGCGATCATCGCCGAGCTCCTGGTCATCCTGTTGAACATCATGGTCCGGCTGGTCACGGGCGATTCCGTGCTGTGGACCCAGGAAGTGTCGGAGATCGCGCTCCTGACCATCGCGTTCATCGGCGGCGCGATCGCCTACCCCAAGGGTGCGCACATGTCCGTCCAGGCCCTCATCATGCGGCTGCCGGCCTCCTGGAAGCCCTACCTTGCTGCGCTTGTCGACTGCCTGGTCTTCGTCATGAGCGCAGGATCGTTTGCCCTCTACGTCCCCACCCTGGTGCAGCAGATCGAAGAGAAGACCCCGATCCTCCAGCTGCCCGTGTTCTGGGTGTCCCTTCCCTTCTCGGCCGGGATGACCCTGATCGCCTGGTTCGCCCTGGTCAAGCTGAAGCGGCAGGAGCGGCGCCCCGTGTTCGTGGCGGCCGGCATCACCGCGGTACTGGTTGGCCTGGTGGTCCTCAGCCCGCCGCTCTTCTACTACGCGTCCCCCAACCTCCTCCTCGGCGTCGTCCTTGCCGTGCTGTTCATCCTGCTGTTCCTGGGCCTTCCCATCGCCTTCGTCCTGGCCCTGGCCTCCGGGATCTACCTCTACCTCGGCGGCATCTCCGACGTCAGTGCCATCCCCATCGGCATGGCCTCCGGCGCCAAGGGCTTCGTGCTCCTCGCCATCCCGTTCTTCATCCTCGCCGGGACGGTCATGAACTCCGCCGGCCTCACGCTCCCCCTGGCCAAACTCGTTGACGCACTCATCGGGCACCTGCGCGGCGGCCTGCTCCAGGTTGTGGTGGTCACGATGTACATCTTCTCCGGCATCTCCGGCTCCAAGGTGGCCGACGTTGCCGCGGTCGGCACCACCATGCGGAACATGCTCGAAGAACGCAAATACCCCCGCGGCGAGGTGGTCGCGGTCCTGTCGGCCTCGGCCATCATGGGCGAAACCATTCCGCCGAGCATCGTCCTGCTGGTCCTGGGATCCATCACCACCATCTCCACCACCACCCTGTTCCTTGCGGGATTCCTGCCGGCGGCCTTCCTTGCCCTGGTGGTGATGGCGCTGGTGTTCGTCCGCGCCCGCAAACAGGGCGGCGTCGCCGGCTCCAAGACAACGTGGCGGGCCCGCGGATCAGCCACCTTCTTCGCGATTCCCACGCTGCTGCTTCCGGTGGGAATGGTCGCCGGAATCCTCAGCGGCTTCGCGACCCCCACCGAGGTGTCCTCCGTCGCCGTCGCGTACGCCTTCATCCTCGCCGCCGCCTACCGCCGCGGCAGCAAGCGGCTGCTGGGTGACACGCTCCGGGAAACCACCACGACGGCGGGCATGGTGCTGTTCATCATCGCCGCCGCCTCTCCCCTGGCGCAGACCCTCGCCCTTGCCGGCGTCTCCCAGCAGATCCATGACCTGATGTCCAGCCTCGGTGATTCTCCCGTCCTCTTCATGCTCTTCACGGTGGTGCTGCTCGTCATCATGGGCCAGCTGCTCGAGGGCCTCCCCGCCGTCCTGATCTTCGCGCCCCTGCTGCTCCCGATCGCCACCAGCTTCGGCGTCAACCCGGTGCAATACGCCATGGTGCTGATCATCTCGATGGGCATCGGCTCCTTCGCGCCACCGGCCGGCGTCGGCTTCTACGTGGCCTGCGCCACCGGACACGAAACCGTCGAGAAGAGCCTCAAGCACTTCTGGCCCTACCTCATCGCCGTGTTCATCGGACTGCTCGTCCTCGCGGCCGTGCCCTGGTTCAGCACGTTCCTCCCCGCCCTCGCCGGCCTCATCCCCTTCTAGAGAACATGACCACAGTGACAGTTGAGCAACAGCAGCCGCCCGCTATCCACGGGTCCGTGGCCCTCCTGGGCACCGGACCGATGGGGGCACCCATCGCACGGAACATCCTGGCCGGCGGCGTCCCGCTGGCCCTGTGGAACCGGACAGCGGACAAGGCCCGGGCCATTGCGGGAGACAGCGTTGCGGCCTCCCCCGCCGGTGCCGCCCGGGACATTGTCCTGACGGTCCTGCCGGACCTGCCGCAGGTCGAGGCCCTGCTGGAGGGCGACGACGGGCTGCTTGCTGGGTGGCAGCGCGCCGGCACCGAGCAGCCCATCCTCGTGATCCACGGGACGGTCTCGCCCGTGGCCGTTGCGGCCTTCGGTGAGGAGTGCCGGCGGAACTGGGGGGTGACGGTGGTCGACGCGCCGCTGAGCGGCGGAACCATCGGCGCAGAAGAGGGCCGGCTCAGCATCATGGCTGGCGGTCCGCGGGACGCGTTCGAACGCTGCGCACCGCTGTTCGGGCTGTACGGCGCCAAAGTGGCGTGGTTCGGGGAAACCGGAGCCGGATCAACCGTCAAGGCCTGCAACCAGATCGTGGTCGCTGCCACGGTGACCGCGCTGGCAGAGGCCATGGCCCTGGCGGCGGCGTCCGGGCTGGACCTCGCGGAGGTGCAGTCCGTCCTTGCCGGCGGCCTGGCCAGCTCGGAGGTGCTGGCCCAGAAGGGGCAGCGCTTCATCGACCAGGATTTCGACGGCGGCGGCTCGGCGAAGAACCAGCTGAAGGACCTCAATTTCATCGCCGAGACTGCTGCGAGTTCGGGATTGAAGCTCCCCTTGGCCGGCTGCCTGCAGAGCGCCTTTGAGACGATGATCGCGGCCGGCGACGGCGGCCTGGACCACACCGGGATCTACCGGACCATCGGGGGTTAGTCCCGGCTTGAGCGGAGCCGCCGGGGCACCCGGCGCCGCGTCTGGCGGAGCAGTCGCAGTATGAGGGACGAATGACTCTAGCTACGGACTTCTGGCCGTGTTGGACTCCACCCGGGGAACCTACACAGGATCGAGGATTCCATGGCCAGGTGGCTAGTCACAGGCGCCGTATCAGTGGGCGCCGGAACGTACTTTGGCTGGGACGGCTTCACCATCCAGTCGGGAAACCTCATTGTGATCATAGTGATGATCATCCTGTTCTTCCTGGCCCTTGTCCTCCCGTTCCCCGGCGGGAAGGGGCGGAAATGAGAGCCCAGGCCGAGCCGGCGGACGGGGTTCCGGAGCCGGACAGCGACGCGCACACGTGGACCGGCAAGGCCCGCAAATGGTTGCTGCGGAAGCTTCCTCCCGACAAGCTCCTTCCCGGGGACCAGCCAAGCTATGTCATGTCCTGGGCCTATGTCTTCGGCATGGGGGCTGTAGCTTCGCTGGTCTGGATCATCATGTCGGGGGTCGTGCTGGGACTGAACGGGCCCCAGTGGTATCACGTTTCCTCCCTTGGCCGCTTCGTCAACAGCAGCCACTTATGGAGCGTGGAACTGTTCTTCATCTTCTTGGTGGTGCACCTCTGGCTGAAGTTCTGGATGGCGGCCTGGCGCGGTGGCCGCGTGCTGACCTGGATCACCGGCATGCTCTCGTTCGTCGTTTCCATCGTGGCGGCCTTCACCGGATATCTTCTCCAAACGAACTTCGATTCCCAGTGGATTGCCTTCGAAGCCAAGGACGCGCTGAACTCCGTGGGCGTAGGCGCCTGGTTCAACGTGGCCAACGTCGGACAGATCTTCGTGTGGCATGTCACCTTGCTGCCCCTGGCAGTGGGTGCCGTGGTGGTCCTGCACGTCCTGCTGGTCCGGGTCCACGGCGTCGTGCCACCGCTGGAGGCTGCGGAGGGCGACGCCCAGCTGCGCGACAACGGCACGGAGTCCAGCAATCCTCGCGAGCCCGGCCAGCCGGTGGCGTCCGCCGCCTCCAGGACGTCAGCTGACCCCAAGGACGCAGCGCTGTGACGGGCCAGGTCAGCAGCACCTCATGGCGGAAGAGGGACGACGTTGCCGGCAGGCCGTGGACCGGCCGTGTCCGCGAATACGACCTCCTCAAGGAACTCACCATCGGCGTTGTGGTGGTTGGCCTGCTGGTGCTCGGTGTATCGTCATTCTTCGGTGCGCCTGATGAGTCCAGCGTCAGCCTCAAATCGTGGGCCGCCGCCGCCCCGGCGGACTTCGTCGCGACGGCGGCAAAGGAACTGGCCCGAACGTCCGACACCGCCGTTTACGGGCCGCCGTACAACTCCACTCCGGACGCGTCGCAAAAGATTGGCCCGGTGGACCTCCAAAGCCTCTCGGGCGTCCGGCTTCCTGTTGATACTGCCCAGGACTTCGTCATTGGCCCGCTGGAGTCGCTCCCATCGCCCCCGGCCGCCCTGGCTGACTGGACAACCGCCACGGACCAGCAACGCTCGGACTGGGCATCCGCGTATTCCGCTGCCCTCGCCGCGGCCCCCGATAACGATCCCGCCAAGGTAGCGGACGGCTCCTACGGCCCGGTCCCCGCGCTCACCGGCGCATTAACGGACATGGCGCGGCAAGGAACCTTGGACGGCGTGCTCCAGGGCGGCGGGAACTTCTACAACATGGACTACACCCGCAGTCTTCTGTTCCTCGGAGATGGCGGTTACTTCCCGGATCTTGCGGCAAGCCAGCACCTCTCCGGGGACCAGTGGGGAGTCATGAACGAGACCGGCGACACCCCTGGGCAGTCCTGGCTTTGGCTCTTCTCGCTCCTCTACCAGGTGGAACCGTTCAAGTCCTCGCCGAGCGTCGACGCCCTGGCCGTGGTGACGATGCTCGTGCTGACCGCGCTGCTGACGCTGCTGCCGTTCATCCCCGGCCTGAGGTCGATTCCGAGGAAGCTGCCAGTCCATCGCCTCATCTGGAAGGACTACTACCGGAACCGCTGACCTCGCCGACAGTGGCCAACGCTACTCGGCGATGTCCTCCGCCCACAGCTCCGGCCTGTCTGCCTGGAAGGTGCGCATCATGTCCACGCAGCGCTGATCGTCCAGGACCACCACCTCAACTCCGCGTGACCGCAGCAGGTCCAGCTCGCCGTCGAACGTCCGTGCCTCCCCCACCACCACGCGGGGGATCTTGAACTGGATGATGGTTCCGGCGCACATGGCACACGGGGCCAGCGTGGTGTAGAGCGTGGTGTCCCGGTAACTCCGCTGGCGGCCGGCAGCGCGCAGCGCGGACATCTCCCCGTG
Source organism: Pseudarthrobacter sp. NPDC080039 (assembly GCF_040702335.1). Lineage (NCBI taxonomy): Bacteria > Bacillati > Actinomycetota > Actinomycetes > Micrococcales > Micrococcaceae > Pseudarthrobacter > Pseudarthrobacter sp. NPDC080039. Next base: position 318,427 of record NZ_JBFBKY010000002.1, read on the forward strand.
CGCGATCGGATCGGCCTTCTGGACCCGTTCGTTGTGCCCGCTGGCGAAGACCACGCCGCCCCGGGCGATCGCAGCCCCGATGGGGATGCCGCCTTCGGCCAGGCTCTTTTGGGCAGCCTGATAGGCGGCTTCGAAAGCGGGGAGGTCGGTGCGGTCCAGTTCCGGCGCGGCGGATTCAGGCTGCTCGTGGGTCATGGCGCCATTGTTGCACGCGGCTGATTCTGCGCGGGCGCGCCGTCGTCCTCGTAGTGGGTGGCACGGGCAAGGTCGCGACCGGCGATGTAGCCGAACGTCAGGGCAGGGCCAAGGTTGATCCCGCCGGCCGGGTAGTGTCCGCCCATGACCGAGGCCTGGTCATTGCCGGCCACGTAGAGGCCCTGAATGGGGTGCCCGTCGGTATCCAGGACGCGCGCCCGGGCATCGGCCGCCAGCCCCGCAAAGGTTCCGAAGGATCCCGGGACGATTTTCACCGCGTAGAAGGGCCCTTTTTCCAGGGGGCGCAGCGAGGGATTGGGGGTGTTCCCGGGGTCACCGCCGTATTTGTTGAACTCGGTGGCGCCGCGTTTGAAGTCGGGGTCGATCCCCCTGCGTGCGTTGTCGTTGAAGTCCGCAACGGTCCTGGCCAGGGCGTGCGGGTCGATGCCGCAGGTCACGGCGAGTTCTTCGATGGTCTTGCCCTTCTTCAGGTATCCGCTGCGCAGGTACGGGAACAGCGGCACCGGCAGCGGCTTGGCCATGCCCAGCGGGTACTTGCGCACGAACGCGGCGTCGGCGATCTGCCAGGCTTCCGCGGGTTCGCCCTCGGGGGTGGCAGCCAGCAGGCCTTCCACGTAGTCGTAGTAACCGTTGGCTTCGTTGACGAACCGCTTGCCGTCCCGCCGCACCCCGATGCTGCCGGGCTTGGCCCGGTCCATGATATGCGGGAAGGTGCCGATGCGTCCGTTCCGGTACGGGACCAGCGAAACCGGGCACCACGCGGCCGGGGACGCCAGCCCGCTCTCGAAGCGGGCACCCACCTCCTGGGCCATGGTGATGCCGTCCCCCGTGGTTTCCTTGGGCGCCAGGGTCCAGTGCTCCCGGCCGGTCGGGGTTTTGGGGAAAAGGGCTTTGCGGCGGGAAACGTCATTGGGAAAGCCCCCGGCGGCCAGGACGACGCCGCGGGAGGCAGTGATCCGGAGTCCGCCTTGCGGGGAACTTACGACGGCGCCCGTCACCTTCCCGGACTCATCGGACAGCAGGTGCCGGGCCGGGGTGGAGACGCGGATGTCCACGCCCAGGTCGTCCGCCGATTTGAGCAGCCGACCGGTGAGCGCGGTGCCGTTGACCAGCTGCATGTTGCGCCGGTGGGCAAGGAGGTCCAGGAGATGGAATCCCACGCGCCATGCGGCGTGGAAGATCCCCCCGATGTCCCCCTGCGAGGCGGAGAGGAATTTGGCCAGGTCAGGGCCCGCCATGATGCCCATGCCCAGGAACGAGGTTTCGTAGAGCTGGTGGCGCATCCTGGCCCGGAGCGCGGGCTTGATCCGGCGTGCGTTGATCGGTTTTGGACCCACGGAGCGGTGCCCGGTTCCGGCCCCCGGGGTGTCACCGTAAATGTCCTTGATCTTGGATCCCGGCACGAACTGCAGGCTGGTCTTGTTGTGGAAGAAACCCACCATGTGGGGAACGGCTTCAAGGAACGCGTCCACCCGGTCTTCCTGGTAGTTCCGGCCGAGGCGGTGGCGGAGATAGGTCCGGAACAGTTCACGGTCTTCGTTGACGCCGGCGGCTTTGGCCAGCGGGTTTCCGGGCGTCCAGGCCCAGCCGCCGGACCAGGAGGTGGCACCGCCGCAGACGGCGGCTTTCTCGACGACGACGACTTTCAGTCCGTGGTAGGCGGCGGTCACGGCGGCGGACAGGCCGCCCGCTCCGGAACCAATCACCAGGACGTCGCAGTCCAGGTCCGGGAGCCGGGAAGGAGTTTGTGAAGGGGACATCATGCCAAAGCTTTCTCAGTGGAAGTAGGTGTCGGAGTCGAGGCGCGGCGGCGCACCGGTTTCGAGGGCGTCGATGGCGGCGAGCTGCGGTTGCGTCAGGGTGAAATTGAAGACGTCCAGGTTTTCGCGCTGGCGTTCCCGGTGTGCCGACTTGGGGATGGCGACCCGGCCGTGCTGGACATGCCACCGCAGGACGATCTGGGCCGGTGTCTTCCCAAGCTCCGTGGCCGGGCCACTGATGGCCGGGTGGCTGAGGAAGCTGCCGTTGCGGCCCAGCGGGCTATAGGCAGCGGTCAGGATCCCCTGCCCGCTGTGCCAGCCAAGCTGTGTGGGTTGGCCGTGTTCGGGGTCCACCTGTATCTGGTTCAGGGGTACCCGCAGCCCCGCGGCCTGCACGCGCTGCAGGTGGGCGGGCTTGAAGTTGGAGACACCCCATGCGCGGATGCACCCGTCATCCATCAGCTGCTGGAGTCCCTCGCAGGCTTCCACGAACCGTTCCTCGGCGGGGTTGGGCCAGTGGATCAGGAACAGGTCGAGGTAGTCCGTGCCGAGGCGCCGGGTTGCTTCCGCGAAGGCTTCCCGGACGCCGGTCCGGCTGTGCCACCGGGTGTTGAATTTGGTGGTGAGGAACAGCTGGCCCCGGTCAATTCCGCTGCGGCGGATTCCTTCACCCACGGCTTCCTCGTTGCCGTAGTTCTCGGCGGTGTCGATGTGCCGGTAGCCGTTGGCGATGGCCTGCGAAACGGCTGCGGACGCATCCTCACCCATCAGCGGCCAGGTCCCCAGGCCGATGATCGGGATCTGCACGCCCTGTACCAGCTCGGTGGAGGTTCCGGCTGCGGTGGTGGTGCTCATTGCACACCCGCCTTCGTGGGCGTCCCTGATTCGCGCAGCGCGTCGGCTTTCGCCAGCACCGCATCCACGCCGGCCTTGAGCCGCCGCGCCCACCCCAGCTCACCCAGTTCAGCGGCGCGCCGGTCCGACGGCGCCTCCGCACTGACTGGAAGGCCAGCCGAAAGTGCCCCCACCACCCCGGCAAGATCAAACCCGCCCTCGCCGGGGACTTCCCGTTCCGACCGGGATTCGGTGATGAGCGCGTCCCGGCTGGCCGGCCGGGCCACCGGGCCGTCACACAGTTGAAGCAACGGCACAAGGGCTGCGTGGGCGCGCAGCGCATCCCACTGGCCGCCGGCCCCCACGAAGCGGTTGAAGTGCAGCGTGTCCACCACGATGTTGCAGCCTGCCCGGCCGGCGAGATCGGCTGCCTGGGCAATGGACGCAACCGGCTGGTACGAGATGGCCTCCAGCGTGGGGGTGATGCCAAAATCGCGGCCGTCCTCGGTCATGGACGACAACGTGGTGAGCAGCCGCCCGGCGTCGGAATCCCCTCCTGCCACAGTGATGGAGCTGGCGCCCAGTGCCTGGCCGGCCTCCATCATCCGCAGCCAGGCCTCGCGCTGGTCGCTGCCGTCCAGCAGCAGGAATTCGATGTCCCGTACGATGACTCCGGTGTCCTGCATGCGCGCCAGGGTCTCTTTCAGCATCGGCGAGCCCGGCTGCAGGTCATAGGGCCGTTCCGTGGGCGTTACCGGGCGGACCCGCACGCCAACGAAGTCGAATCCCGCCTGGGCGGCGATGCCAACGAGGTCCGGCGGTGCGGTGTTGAGCAGGGAGAGTTGGGCCAGCCCGACGGGCCGGGGCGGGGTGTGCGTCATCGGGGTGCTCCATTCAAGCTGTAGTCCGTGCTGTTCATCGAGTCCGTGGTGTCCATTGAGCCGATGGCCAGGCGGGCGGCGATCCTTTGCGCTGCGTCGTAGCCGCTCTTGACCGCATTGGAGGCGATCGCCGGCGTCTGGTCCACCACGGTTCCGGCCAGGGTCACGGGCACTCCGGCCATACGGCTCAGTTCCGCATCGCGGGCCTCAGCTGCGACGGAGCCGTCAAGCGGAACCACGGAGCGCGAGACCAGCAGCGGTCCGGGCGCGTCCAGCCATTCCCCCTCGGGCGGGCAACCCGGGCCGGACACCCGGACCCGGGTTCCGTCGTATTCCTCGATGACGGTGTCCAGCCGGATCCGGACCCGGGGGTTGGCCTGGAGCCGGGGAACGGCCAGGATCTTGGCCCTGCGGCCGGATTCCGGGGCGATCGCGTCCTGCGGCCCGAGCAGCAGGACCGCCGTTCCCCTGGCGGCCAGGGTGTCGGCAACGCTCATGGCAACGGAATCGGCGCCCCAGATTGTCACGGCCTCGGGCACGGCGGCGCGGTCCACCGGTTCGGCGAGCACTTCCGGATGGCCGGCCAGCCAGTCCCGGATGTCCAGGACGTCCCCTGAGCCTGCGCCAGGGAAGCCGGCGCCGGGCCGGAGACCACCGGTGGCAAGCACGACGGCGTCTGCCGCGGTCTCGCGGACCAGGTCGTCCAGGCGGGTGGTATCCACGTGCGATCCCAGCTTAAGGTCGATGCCCAGCCGGGCGTTTTCTGCGGCCGACCAGTCGGTGAAGCGGTGGAAGTCGGGGGTCGACTTCATCCGCTCCGCGAAGGCGAACTGGCCGCCCGGCCGCCCGCCGTCGTCGAACACTGTCACTTTCGCCCCTGCTTCGGCGAGTTCCCGGGCGGCGGTGAGGCCGGCGGGCCCGGCGCCCACAACCGCCACGCGGGCGCCCTCGCGGACGGCCGGCGTCGGGATCGGGACGCGGGAGCGGCCCACGGCAGGGTTGACGGTGCAGGTCACCTGGCCGAGGCCGAGGTTGTCGATGCAGACGTTGCAGGCGATGCAGGGGCGGTAGCGGTCGCCGCGGAGGACACCGCCCACAAAGGCCGGGTCGGCGTGGATGGCACGGGCGAGGCTGACGAAATCGCAGGTCCCCGCGGCGAGGACTTCTTCGATGATGGCCGGCGAGTTGAGCCGGCCGGCCATCCCCAGGGGGATGCCGAACCGGCGGTAGGCCTGGGCGTAGCCGGCGAGGATGCCGGGCTTCCACTCCCCCGACTGGACGATCCACTCACCCGCTTCGTAGCTGCCGGCCGAGATGTCCAGGAAGTCCAGCTTGTCCAGGTGGGCCTTGGCGATGATGGCCACCTGTCCTTCGGCGGAAATACCGTTGGCGGGTCCCTCCAGCACGGAGACACGCATGCCCACGATGGTGTCCGGGACTGCGGCCCGGACCGCGTCGATGACCCTGTTCATGAAGTACTCGGGCGCGCCGAACCGGTCCGTGCGGTGGTTGGAGATGGGTGACATGAACTGGTGGATCAGGTAGCCGTGGGCGCCGTGGAGGTTGATGACGTCGAAGCCGGCCTGTACCGCGCGACGGGCAGCCTGGGCGTAGGCTTCGACGAGCCCTTCGCACTCGTCGCTGGTGAGCTCGCGCGGAACTTCGCCGCCTGCCACCTCGCACGGTACTGGCGACGGCGCCACGTTCTTGAACCCGACACGGCGGCCTGCGCGGTGCGGCCGCCATGGTTGAGTTCGACGGCGGCCAGCGCGCCTTCCGCGTGCAGCGCGTCCGTGAGTTTCCGCAGGCCCGGGATCATGGCGTCAGTGTGCAGGCCCAGCTGGTGGGTGCGGCCCTTGCCGTCGGCACGGACGTAGGTGGCTTCCGTGGTGACCATGCCCAGGCCGGCTTTGGCCCGGGTCACGAGGTAGTCGATGTACTGCTCGGTGATGCGCCCGTCCGTGGTGCCGTAGTTGCGTTCCATCGGAGCGGAGGCAAGCCGGTTGCGGAGGGTCTTGGGGGTGCGGCCGTTGCGGCCCAGAGTCAGGGGGCGGGCGGCGTAGCGCGTGTTCTGTTCCATTGCTCTTCCTTAGCCCCCAACCTGTGCCAGGGGTTGTGCGCTTTCAGACAGCGGGGTGAAGCGGACCGGGCTGCCTGTCCGGGACGATTCGTAGACCGCCAGCAGGATCCGCAGCGCCTTGGTGGCATCGCGGCCAGTGATGGCCGGTTCGCCTCCGTCGCGCAGGGCCCGGACAAAGTCGCGGACCTGGGTGGTGTGGTGCGGGATGAGCTGGCCGTTGATGGTCGCCAGGGGGACGTTGGGTTCAGCGTCCCCGGGGTGGGCCGGCTCGGTGCTGACCTTCCCGGATACCGCCCACAGGTCCACGCGGCCGTCGCTGCCTTCCGGGAACTCGGTCAGCGACGCGGAGGCACCCGTCTCCCCCGTGATGCGGACCTGCACGCCCAGGCTTGGGGACACCGCCGTCGACGCTTCAAGCGTGGCCATGGCGCCGGAGGTGAAGGTGATGACGGCCGTCGCCGAATCCTCCACCTCGATGTGCTCACCGTGTTTGTAGGTGTTGATCCTGCCGTACACCTCGGCAACATCGCCCATGAACCACTGCAGCAGGTCGATGTAGTGGATGGCCTGGGTCATCAGGACCCCGCCGCCGTCGTTCGCCCAGGTCCCGCGCCAGGCGTCCCGGGAGTAGTACTCCGGGTCGCGGTGCAGCATCACCGAGCACTGGCCCAGGATGGGCCGGCCCAGGGTCCCGTCGTCGATTGCGGCGCGGATGCGCTGGGCTGCCGGCCAGAACCGCCGCTGGAAGAGGACACCCAGCTTTACTCCCGCTTCATCGCAGGCCTGCACCATGCGCTCCGCCGACGCCAGTTCGACGGCGATCGGCTTCTCGCAGAGCACGTGCACTCCCGCTGCGGCCGCCTGCAGCACCACCTCTTCATGGGTGGGGTGCGGCGTGCAGACGGAGACGATATCCAGACCCAGTGCCAGGAGCGCATCCACGGTGCCGGCGGCGTGGGGAATCCCCCACTCCCGTGCCGTGGCCTCCGCACGGTGGGGGTCGATGTCGCAGACGCCAACGATCTCCACGCCGTCGAGGGACCGGAATGCGGTCAGGTGGTTGTGGGAGATCGCTCCGCATCCTGCGATTCCAACGCGCAGCGGGCGGGAGGTGGCGGGTGAGGGGGTGGTCATCGGCGAATGCCATCTTTCTGGTCGGAGTGGGAGGCGGAGGCTGCCCGGTGGAACGCGGCCAGCATGTGGTCCGGGTCCGCGGGGACGCCCGTGAAGAGTTCGAATGCGGCGGCGGCCTGCCCCACCACCATCCCTCCGCCGCCCAGGACCGCGCAGCCCTTCTCCCGGGCGGCCGTGACCAGCGCGGTCTCGAGCGGACGGTAGATGACGTCCGCCACCCAGAGCCCCGCGTGCAGCAGGTGGGGATCCACCGGGATTCCGGGATGGCCGGTCATGCCGATGGGCGTGGTGTTGACCAGGCCGTCCGCGGTACGGATGGTTCCGGCGATGGCATCGGCGCGGGCAGCCACCACCTCGCTGTTGGGAAAGTGGGGCGCCAGCCGGGCGGCGAGGCTTTCGGCCCGGTCAGCTTCGATGTCCGCGATCACCAGGTGGCCGGCACCGGCGTTGAGGAGGGCGTAGGCCACGGCCGCCCCGGCACCCCCGGCGCCGACCTGCACGACGGAGTTGATGGGCGCCGAGTGGAGGCCGGCGCGAAAGCCGCCGATGAAGCCGGTGTGGTCCGTATTGTGGCCCACTGCCCTGCCGCCGTGAAAGGTGATGGTGTTCACGGCGCCGAGGATGCGGGCATCGGGCGAGAGCTCGTCCAGGCCGTCCTGCACCAGCTGCTTGCTCGGGTGGGTGACGTTGAGCCCGTCGTATCCGAGCTCCGCTGCGCTCCTGACCAGCTCCGCGGACCGTCCGGGCTGGCCGCCCAGGGCGTCCAGGTCGATGATGCGGTAGGTGTAGGCCACGCCCAGCCTGTCCGCTTCCGCTTCATGCAGGCCGGGGGTGAGTGAGCCGGCGATGCCGGAACCCAGCAGCCCCACGACGAACCGGTGGTGGACGTCGGGTGTGCGCGGCTGGAGCGGCTGCGGACCCGCCAGGGCTTGCAGCATCACGCCTGGACCTTGTCTGCTGCCAGGGCCGACGGCGCGTGGTGCCGGGAGCCGGCCGCTTTCAGTCCCAGCAGCGGCGTGGGAGTCCTGGCCGTCTCGGGCGCGGTGAGCGCCGCGATCGCGGAGACGGCGCAGGCTGCCGCGGCGAAGATGGCGACCGGAACCCAGTTGGCCTTGTCGCCGCCGATCAGCAGTTCGGAGATCACGGGGGCGAAGCCCGCCAGGAGGAGGCCGAACATCAGGCTCACGGCCATTCCGGAGTAGCGGACCTTCACCGGGAACTGCTCCGGGAAGTAGGCGGGGTAGATGGCGTTGGTTGCGGTGTAGGCAAGGCCGATCAGGACGATTCCGGTGAGGAAGATCAGGGGTACGTTCGCGGCGGTCAGCGCCGCGAAGAAGACGAAGATCATGGCCATCTGCAGCACCAGTCCGGACACGAAGACAGGCTTGCGGCCGACCCGGTCGGAAAGGATGCCCGCCAGCGGGCCCATGCCCACGGCGGCGAGGTTGGCCACGGCGATCACGGTCAGCATCAGCCCCTTTTCCACGCCGACGACGGAGGTGGCGTAGCTGAGGGCGAAGACGTTGATGATGGTGAACAGCGACATTGCGGTGACGCGGAGGACAGTTACCCAGTGGTGCCGGAAGAGCGTGACCAGCGGTACCTTGACCACTTCATCGTGGGCCTTGACTTCCTTGAACACCGCGGGCTCTTCGAGGAGCCTGCGGAGCACGAACGCGATCACGGTGACCACGGCGCTGGCCAGGAACGGGATGCGCCAGCCCCAGGCCAGGAGTAGGTCCTCGGGCATGGAGGCCACGGGGATGAAGACAAGGGTGGAGAGCACGATGCCGAACATGATCCCGCTCATGGTCCAGCTGGTGTAGAAGGCGCGTTTCCTGTCGGGGGCGTGCTCGAGGGTCAGGGAGCTTGAGCCCGGCGATTCGCCGCCGGCGGAGAGCCCCTGGAGGAGCCGCAGCGCCACGATGAGGACTGGCGCCGTCATGCCGATCTGGTTGTAGGTGGGCAGGCAGCCGATCAGGAAGGTGGAGGTTCCCATCAGCAGGAGCGTGAGCAGGAGGACCTTCTTGCGGCCGAACTTGTCGCCCAGGTGCCCGCAGATGACGGCGCCCAGCGGGCGGGCGACGTACGCTACACCGACCGTGGCGAAGGACATCAGCATGGCGGACGGGCCGGGCGCGAAGAAGAGCTTTCCGAAGATCAGGGCTGCGGCCGAGCCGAAAATGAAAAAGTCGTAGTATTCGAGCGCGCTGCCCACGAATCCGGAGACGGCTGCGATCTTGGCGTTGTTCTTTGGGTGTGCTGGCACCGATGTCGACACTGACATGGTCTTCCCTTCATGGACTGGAACCGTTATGCAGGCAGTGCTTGCGCTGCAACCGGGTGGCCGCATGGGGCGGCTTCTCCATCCAGTGTGGGTGCCATCACTTAGTTAGTCCACGACTAAATTGATCTAGCACTATGCTGCGATCGAACTATATTCGGTCAGCTGGCGACAGGCGGGAAGACCTCCTCAACGACGTCGAGCACGGCCTTCAACACGGCCGAATCGTTGTCGGCGGACCAGGCAATCGCGTGGTTCATGTAGTGGTGCGGAGCGTCCAGCGGCACGTAGGTTGCGCCGGAAGGGATGATGCTCGAGATTCCGCTGCTCATCAGCGTGACTCCGACCCCTGCGGCCACGAACGTCAGCACCATGTAGGGGTCCGACAACTCCTGGACGATGCGCGGCCGGAACCCCGCCGCCATGCAGGACGCCAGCAGCACTTCCGTCATGGAGGACGAGCCGTCCGTGGGCGGCGAAATGAAGTCGTCGCCCGCCAGGCTCTGCAACGGTATTGACTTCTCCCGGGCCAACGGATGGTCCAGCGGAAGCACGGCCCCGATTTCTTCCCGGGCAACAAGCCGGGCCACTACTGAGGGATCCGGGGATTCGGCAACGCCGACGAAGGCCAAGTCAAGGGTTCCGTTGGCAACGCTTGCCAACCCGTCCCTGGTGCGCACCCTGCTGGTGAGGTCCAATTCAATGTCAGGGTGGCGCCGCCGCACTGCCCGCGTGAGCGGCGGCAGCGTCAAATGGTTCACGGCCCCGGAAAATCCAATCAGGATCTTTCCGCGGACACCCTCCACTTCAGCCAGGGCAGCCTCGCGCGCCAGGCGCATGTCCTGGAGCACGCGGTAGGCCCGCGGAAGGAGGGCGTGGCCGGCCGGTGTGAGCGCGACGCTCCTGGTGTTCCGCTCGAAAAGGCGCGTGCCCAGGTCGTTCTCGAGCTTCCGAATCGTCTGGCTCAACGGCGACTGCGAGGTATGGAGGCGGAGAGCTGCGCGGCCGAAGTGGAGTTCTTCGGCAACCGCGACGAAGGCTTCAAGCCACCGGATTTCGGTCATTCACGCGCCCCTTGCTGGCAGCCCGCGTGCAGCTGGCCGCCCGGATCCATGGGAATGCATCAAGTGCACTGGGATTATAGTAACGGGGCAACTAGGTTGAATCAGCGCTCAATCGGGCCAGGACCTCGGCCCACCGGGAGGCACATGGAACTGCGGCAGATTGAGGCATTCCTGGCGGTCGCCGAAGAGCTTCACTTCGGCCGGGCGGCCAGCCGCCTGCGCATGGCACAGTCACCGCTGAGCCAGACCATCAAGAAGCTGGAAAAAAGCCTGGGTGCGGAGCTGTTCGAGCGCAATACCCGGGCCGTTTCGCTGACCACGGCAGGACTGTCGTTCCTGCCCCACGCCCGGAAGATCCTCGAGGAGCTGGACCTCGCCCGGCGGGCCGCCACCGCTGACACGGGGACGGTTTACGGCCGCCTGGCCATCGGGTTCTCCGGCGCGCTCAACCACACCACGTTGCCGCCGCTGACCCGCGCCCTGCGGCAGCGCTATCCCGGCCTGGACCTGACCCTCAGCGGCGGGCTGCTGACGCAGGACGCCCTCGGCCATCTGCACAATGGCTCGATGGACCTGGCCTTCATCGGCCTGCCGGTGGACGCGCCGTCCCTTGCCACCCGGCGCATCGCGGTGGAACCGCTGGGAGCCACGGTCCCGGTGGACCACCCGCTGGCCGGGCGGTCCACAATCGCGTTGCGTGAACTGGCCGCGGACGGCTTCGTCACCATGCCCGAGGCCCAGGGTTCGACGCTGCGTGAGGCCATCCTTTCCGCGTGCACCGCTGCAGGGTTCCGCACGCGCGTGGCGCAGGAAGTCTCGGATCCCTACACGGCGCTGTCCCTGGTGGCCGGCGGGGTGGGGGTAAGCCTCATGCCAGAGTCGGTCGCCGGGATCATGCCCGGCGGCACGGTGTTCATTCCGCTCTCGGACAATGCGCCGCGGCTGGAATCCGGCATTGCCTGGAATCCTGCCCTCGTCTCCCCTGCCCTTAGGCTGGCGCTGCAGGTGGCCGAGGAAGTCCTCCCCACGCCCCCGGCCTAGAGCTCGGGCCGGACCCCAGGGACTCTTCTCACGGAGGGCCCTCGACTATGCAATTCCGGCACATAGTCCTTGATCGAATAAGTATTGGACTTGTCTCAATCGGGTCCGCACCATGGAATCACCCGGACCGGCCCGATAAGCCGGCACACCTCCCAACTCAATGAAGAGGAACTTCCATGGCCACTTTTGCCGTCACCTACTCCTACGCGAACGGGACCGTCGCTGCCCGCGACACGCACCGTCCCAGCCACGTGGAGTTCCTCCAGTCGCAGTTCGACGGCGGCCGGCTCCTCAAGAGCGGCCCCTTCGGCCCGGACGAGGCACCTGGCGCGTTGTTGGTGATTGAAGGTGAGTCCATGGCCGATGTTGAGGCCCTGATGGACCAGGACCCGTTCTTCCGGAACAACCTGGTCGAAGAACGCAGCATCCGGCAGTGGAACATCTTCTTCGGCGCGGACGGGAAGTAGGGAAAGATGCTGACCGCACGCACCATCGCCAAGGAAACCATCCGCTACGAGGAAGTGGCTGAGCCCTCCCTGGAAGTAGGCCATGCCCTGGTCCGGGTCCACCATGTCGCCCTCTGCGGGACGGACCTGCACATCTGGGAGGACGACTACCCCACCGAGCTGCCCATCGTGCAGGGCCACGAATTCTCCGGCGTCGTTGAGGCCATCGGGGACAACAGCGCCAACATCAGCGTCGGCGACCGGGTGGCCGTCAGCCCCGTGACGTACTGCGGACAATGCCAGCCGTGCAGGCTGGGCCGGCCCAACGTTTGCCGCAGCATCGGCTGCATCGGCTGCTATTCCGACGGCGCCCTGGTGGAACTGCTCAGCGTCCCCGTGGAAAAGCTGTGCCCTGTTCCCGACGGGCTGCCGCTGGAGATCGCCGCGATGGGGGAACCGGCGTCGATCGCCATGCAGGCCGTGAACCGCGGCCGGGCAACGGCCGGGGAAACTGCGCTTGTGCTGGGCAGCGGACCCATCGGACTGCTTGCCACCCTGTACTTGGCCGATTTGGGAGTGCAGGTCCTTGCCGCCGACACGGAACCGGACCGTTTGGAGCTCGCCACCGCCTTCGGCGCGGCCGACACACTCCTGGTGGATCCTTCCGGACCCTTTCCCGACGCCGGGCAAAGTGCGCGGCTGGATGCCCTGACGGACGGCAACGGCCCCATCCTGGTCATTGAGGCCACGGGCGTGCCGTCCTCGCTCGAAAACGCCATCCGGCTCGTGGCCAGCGCCGGCCGTATTGTCCAGGTGGGCATCTCGCCGCGCGCTGTCACGCTTTCCATGAAAGACATCCCCTTCAAGGAGCTCGACATCATGGGCAGCCGCAACAGCCTGGACCTGATTCCCGACGGTTTGGCACTGCTGGCCCGGCACCCCGGCCAGGCACGGGCGCTGATGACGCACCGCTTTGGCTTCAGGGAGCTGCCGCAGGCCTATGCGCTGATGGGCAACCGGACCGAAAAGGTGGGCAAGATCGTCATCGACATGCCCGCTGCGGAGGCTGCCGGAGCGGCCGCCCCTGCCCGGGAAGCGGTCACGGCATGAACTCCGTGACCACTCCAGCGGAGAATCTGGCCGACTCCTACGACGTGGTGGTGGCGGGCAGCGGTGCCGCGGGCCTGGTCGCAGCGGTACGCGCCGCGGACGCCGGCCTCAGCGTCCTGGTGGTCGAAAAGGCCCCGCAACTGGGCGGCACCACGGCAGCCGGCGGCGGCGTGATGTGGGCACCGAACAACCATCTGGCCCGGAAGGCGGGGTTCGCTGACAGCCATTCCGGCGCCGTCGCCTACCTCACCGAGGCGGCCCGGCACGTGCTGACGGATGCTGAAATCGAATGGTATGTCAGCACGGCCCCGCGCGCCGTCGAATATCTGGTCAACAACACCAGGGTGTCCATGACCCCCATCGCCCGGCCGGATTACCACATGGAGTGGGCGGGGGCCACTGATGGTGGCAGGGGCCTGGACAATGATGCGTTCGATCCCGCGGGCTATCCCGGCCTGGCGGAGCTGATCCGGCCATCCTCGTACTTCCCGCTGCTGACCATGACCGAACGCGATGAACTGAACGGCCGGGCGGCCGACCCCGCGCTCCTGGCGCGCCGGGCCGCCGCCGGCGTGCGGACCATGGGCGGGGCGTTGGTGGGCAGGCTGCTCGCGAGCGCACTGGACCGCGGCGTGCACATCGCCGCTTCGGCGCCGGTCCAGGACCTGCTCCCGCTCGGCAACGGGCCCGACGGCGGGTCCCGCAACGGCTGGAAGGTGACCATCGGCGCGGCCGGAGGCAGCAGGACGATGGAAGCGGCCGCCGTCGTCCTTGCCTCCGGCGGCTTCGAATGGAACCCACGCCTGCGGAAGGCATTCCTGCCTTTCCCCGTCACCCCCATCAGCGCACCCTCCAACGAGGGCGACGGGCTGGAACTGGGCCTCAAGGCTGGTGCCGCCGTGGCGGACATGACCGCGGTCTGGGGCGTGCCGGTCATCAGCACCCCGGCGCACCGGTACGACGGCGTCCAGTCCGGACGGATGGGCAACGTGGAAATGACGCTGCCCGGGTCCATCACGGTCAACGCCGCAGGGAAGCGTTTCGTCAACGAGGCCCTGAACTACCATGACGCCTCCCGGTTGTTCGCGTCCATCGACCCGCAGACCCTGGGCCAGCAGAACAACCCGGCCTGGCTCGTCTTCGACTCCACCTACATGGCGAAGTACCCGGTGGCCGGCTCCACCCCCGGGAAACCTGCGGACTGGATGGTGCAGGCTGACACGCTCCGGGAACTGGCGGGAAAGACCGGCATCGATCCGGCCGGGCTGGAACAGACTGTCGCCAGGTTCAATACGGACGCAGCGGCGGGCGTTGATACCGAGTTCCACCGCGGCTCCACCCCGCAGGACCGCTTCCTGGGCGACGCCGGAGTGGCCCCCAACCCCTGCCTGTCACCACTCGCCACGGGACCGTTCTTTGCGGTGCCGGTGTCGGCCGGGACCCTGGGCACCTCCGGCGGCCTGGACACCGACCTCGACGGGCGGGTTCTGGACCGCCACCGCCAGCCGGTCCCCCGGCTCTACGCCGCCGGCAACGTCTCCGCCAGCGTCTTCCGCAACAACTACCCGGGCGGCGGCGCGACCCTCGGCTCGGCGATCACCCGGGCCTTCGCTGTCGGCGAGCACCTGGCGCAGACCCTTGCACCGCTGGCGGCGTCTGCCGCGTCCGGCCCCGCCAGAAGCAGGAGCTCCGATGACCGTCGGAAATGAAACGGCCCAGCCCTCGCCCGTTTGGCCCTGCCGCTTCCAGGGCCAGGTGGTCCTGGTGACCGGGGCGGCCGGAGGCCTGGGGTCCGCAGCAAGCGACCGCCTCCGGGCCGAGGGGGCAACGGTGGTCAACACCGACGCAATCGGCACGGGCAGCGGCGAGGCACCTGGATCGTACCTCCGCCTCGATGTCACGCAACGCCCGGAGTGGGATGCAGTACTGGCCGGGGTGCTGACGCAGTACGGCCGCATCGACGGGGCGCTTTTCGCCCACGGAGTGCAGGGCCCTGAAACCGCGGTGCAGGACATGCCGTACGCGGGTTGGTCGCGGACGTTCGCCATCAACCTGGACGGGTGCTTCCACGGCCTTGCCGCGCTGCTGCCCGTCATGCGGGCCGCGGGGTACGGCCGCATCGCCGTGCTGGCTTCCATCGCCGCGCGTGAGGGCAACGCCAACATGGCTGCGTATTCGGCGTCCAAGGCGGCCGTGGTGGCGCTGGTGAAGACGGCCGCCAAGGAGGCCGCACCGGACGGGGTGACAGTGAATTCGGTGGCGCCGTCGATGTTCCGGACACGCCTCTTGGAGGACCTTTCGGCGGAGCGCAACGCGGAGCTACTCGCCAGGGTGCCGATGGGCAGGGTGGGTGAACCGGCGGAGTTCGCGTCGCTTGCCGCCTGGCTGCTGTCTCCGGAGGCGAGTTACACCACCGGGCAGGTGCTGGACCTCAGCGGCGGCCGGAACACGGCGTAGCGGTCGGTGGACAACGAAAGCGAACGACGGCGGCTCAATCCTTAAGGCTGCTGGCCATCACTTCGAATTCCTCCACAGCGACGATCTGGGTCCTGTCCGCCTGGCTGCTCTCCTCCCGGATCCTGGTGGCCGCCTGCCGGCTTGCCAGCATCGCGTCCTCCGTATCCCAGAGTGTGATGGAGAGGGCGTTGTCCGTCTCCGTTCCGTTCAGGTAGTAGACGCCTTTGCATCCCGGAAGCTGGAGAACGCTGTTGACGACGTCGTCAGTGGGGTTATCCCTGCGGGTATCGGGGCCGGTCTTGTAGGTGCTGATCCTGGCGAACATGGTCTTCCTCCCTGACGGTGTGGACGGAGCGGAAGAAGTCCGGCTCCTCCCACTAGTCAGGGCCTAGCACGCTATGGCCCACAAGGGTCGAAAGTCAGGCCTTATTTGAGGACTCGGCGATCCGTTTGATCGCGGCGAGCGTCTTCGGGATGCCGTCCAAAGCCTGCTGGGTGCGCTCGGCGATTTGGACGTCAGCCTCATCGCCGTATTTCTCCCTGAACATCGCGATCCCTTCAGGCAGGAATTCCCACGACTCGGTCAACGAGGTCCCGTTGTCTGCCGGGGTCAGGGTGAAGGCCCAGCGGACAAAGCGGCCACCCACCACCCAGGCGAACTCGCGGCCGCGCTCGGCAGCCACCACCTGCGACCGGGTCTCCCACGTCCGCCCCGGGATCTCGTTGCGGCCGGTGAACCAGGCGCCGGCCTGACCCGCGCTTGCCTGGTCGTCCCACCAGCACGACGTACAGACCGGGCTCCACTCACCGGTACGGGTGATGTCGGAGACCAGGTCGTAAAGCGTTTCGGCTGAGGCCTGGACGGTGACGGATTCCTGGTGTTGGCGGGTGTTTGTCTTCATTGGTCCATCCTCTACGAACGTCATTTCTTCTGCCGCCGGCTGCCGCCGTGCCAGTCCTCCTGCTGACCGACAGTACCGGCATCGACGCCGAAGGCAGCAAGCTGCGGCTGCTCGCGCAGGCTTCGCTTGAGTTCGGCAAAACCGGGGAAGCGTGCCAGCCCCACCACGTGGTCCCACAGCTCGGCGGCCGACTCGTCGTCCGGCTGCCGGCTGATCACCGGACCGAAGAAGGCCACCCCGGCGGGCGGTTCAAAGTGGATGATGGGCGTGCCCACGTCCTTGCCCGTCAGCGACAGCGCCTCATCCGTCTCCTGGCGGATCTCGGTGTCCCAGGAGTCGTCGTCGAGGGCGTCCGCCAGGGCCAGGGGCAAGCCTGCCTGGGCGAGGATGGGCTCCACGAACTCACGTGTCCCCCGCCGCTCACGGATTTCGCCCTCGGTGCGCTGTTCGGCCGGGTCCGGTGCGGTTTCGAAGATGTGCGAGCCGAACGCCTGGTACAGCCGGGCGATCGACTCGCGGCCATGCTCCGCACGCGCCCGGGCCGCCACCCGCAGAAGCCGGAGCCCTGCGGTGTGCCCGGCCTCGTACTCCGGCGGGAAGTGCGCGTCGTAGTCCACATTGGAGTTGACCAGGCGCAACGAGATGAAGCGCCAATCCACCGTGTAGTCGCGCTGCGCCTGCACCTGCCGCACCCATTTGCTGGTCATCCAGGCGAAGGGGCAGACCGGGTCAAAGTAGAAGTTGATGTCGGCATCCATCCGACCACCCTTGCACCTGATAGTGACCTGCGTCTATTCGACGCACTCAGACCTCTTTCACGCGGCCGAACGCGAAAGCTCAGCAAAAACTGGGCCAAGCCTGGGACACCGGCGTGCGTCAGAACTATACGATTTCCTGGGCGTCCGGGACCACGAACGCCGCGCGAACAAAAATGGGGGAAGCAATGCCGGAACTCGGCCGCATCTACTGGACCCGCCTAGGGCTTCGTTTGACGTACTCGGCGGTGCTGATTTGGCTGGCTGTCGCGGTGATGTCGGCTCTCACGGCAAAGGCAGCACCGGTTTCCGGAGCGGGGCCATCCGTCGCGGGTGAGGTGTTGCGTGGCATCATCGACCGCGTCGTCTCTGCAACTGCGCTCCCCCTTGTGGCCGTAGTCGTGCTCGGCATCGCCGCAGCCGTGATCACCAGGCAGGATGTGCGACGCCGCGACCCGGTGCGCCGCTTCACCCGCCAGCAGCGCAGCGAAGGGATGGCCCGCGCTGGCGGCACGTGCGAGTTGGAAGCCGGTTTCGGGCGCCGCTGTGGCCGCCCGGCCGAGCATGGCGACCACTTCTACCCGTGGTCCAAGGGCGGCTCCACCAGCCTGCAGAACTTCGTCGCGGCCTGTGCCAGGTGCAACCGCGCCAAGCGTGCCAGGATCCCGTCACCGGGCCAGCAGCAACGGATGGAACGACGACGGCGTGAGTACCTGCCGCCGTCGTCCTCAGTCAGCGTGGGCGAACGGCAGCCGCTCCGCTAAGGCCGGCGGGCTGGCTGGCAGCGGGGTTGTCGAGCCAGTCGCGGACCTGGACGTCCACGCCCGGCACGGGATGTTCGGCGGCGTAGCGCGCCTGCTCGGCGGACAGCGTGACGCCGGTGACGCGAGCCCCGCACGTCACCGTAGTGATCCGCCACCGCCATGGCCTTCAGGGAAATATCGGGGACGATCACGCCATGACCCTACAGCCGCGCTCCCGTGCGAAGGAAGGGAAGGACGACGGCGGCACTTGCCTCCCGCCGTCGTCCTTCCCCACCCCGGCAGGTATCAGACGAGAGGAGTAAGGGGAGTTACGGAGAAGGGTACGGCCAGCAGGGACTGCACCCCGTTCACGAATTCCTTTACATGGGCTTCTTCGTTGTGGGCCTTGAGGTCGTCGTGGCGGGCCCATCCCTCGATGAGGACGAACGTACCTGGCCTGTGATCGTCAGAGAAGACGGTGTATTCCAGGCATCCGGTGTCTTTTCGGCTTAGGGACTGCAGTCCAAGGAGTGCTTCATGAAGCGTTGCTTCGTGTCCTGCTTTTGCGGTGAACACGGGCATTAGCCAGACTTGAGTTCCTTCTTGGCCGGCTGTTGTGTGTGGCAATTCTT
The DNA here is from genome assembly GCF_040702335.1 of Pseudarthrobacter sp. NPDC080039. Classification (NCBI taxonomy): domain Bacteria; kingdom Bacillati; phylum Actinomycetota; class Actinomycetes; order Micrococcales; family Micrococcaceae; genus Pseudarthrobacter; species Pseudarthrobacter sp. NPDC080039. The sequence goes on from NZ_JBFBKY010000002.1 coordinate 336,766, forward strand.
CATCCTCGGGTTCTCGGTACCTGCGGGAGGGGCGGACTGGTCGCCGCCCCTCCCGTTTGGTCATGCGTTGATTTGCGGAACCTCGACCCAGGATTCCTTTGCAGCCGACTCGACGATTGCGTCGTCGATGAGAGCCACCTGGTAGCCGTCGGCAAAATTCGGGCTTACGCTGCCGCCTTCTGCGATGGCCTTGAAGAAGTCGTAGGCCTCGATGATCTTTGTTTCGCCGTATCCGATGCCGAGGGCAGGGATGGGCCACAGTGCTTCTCCGTAGGGGTGTGCGGGCCCGGTGTAAACGGTTCGGAATCCCCGGCGGTCACCGGGGTCGGAAGCGAAGCAGACCTGCAGTTCGTCGCGCCGCTCGTAGTTGAACACGATGCTTCCTTCGGTTCCGTGGATTTCGAAGGTGATGAAGTTGTTCCTTCCGTGGGCATTGCGTGTTGCTTCGACGGAACCCACGGCACCGTTGGCAAAGCGGATCATGGTCATGACTTCGTCGTCCACGTCGACCTGGCCCCGGGGGCCTTCCCCGCCCCGTACCGTGCCGAGCGCGTCAGCACCTCCGGCTTGGAGGGGCCGCTCCGGGATCCACGTGGACATGAGGGCATTGACGGCGCTGAACTCGCCGACGAGATAGCGGGCCATGTCAATGACGTGCGTTGCGATGTCGCCGAGGGCGCCGGAACCTGCGATGGATTTCTGGAAGCGCCAGGACAGCGGCGAGTTGGGGTCGGCGCTCCAGTCCTGCAGGTAGGTGCCACGGAAGTTGAGGATTTGTCCGATTGCCCCTTCCTCGATGTATTTCTTTGCCAGGGCAACTGCGGGGGTGCGCCGGTAGTTGAAGGCGACCATGTGGACGAGGTTCTTGTCTTTGACAGCGTCGTACATGGCCTTGGATTCTTCGCCGGTGCGGGCCAGCGGCTTTTCGCAGATGATGTGCTTGCCTGCTTCGGCGGCGGCGATGGCAATCTCGGCGTGGAGATGGTTGGGCGTGGCGATGTCTACGACGTGGATATCCGGATCGTCGATGATGCTGCGCCAGTCCGCGGTGGAGTTTTCGAACCCGAAGCGGCGGGCAGCTTCGGCGGCGAGATCCGGGTTGGCTTCAGCGATGACTTTGCGGACCGGCAGGGCCGGGGCAGGCCAGAAGAACATGGGCATGGCGGCATAGGCCAGCGAGTGGGCCTTGCCCATGAAGCCGCCTCCGATGAGGCCGACGTTGAGGTTCTGCATGTGAATCTTGTTCCTTCCGGAAGCCGGGTCAGCTGCCGTGTGGGGGCAGTCCCGGCGGTTGAATAATTGGTTAGAGGAGCTTTTCCAGGTACTTCTTGCTGAGGGCTGCGGCTTCCCGGGGGTCACCGTCGTAGTTGTCGAGTTCCACCATGAGCCAGCTGTCATATCCGCTTTCCTTGATTGCGGCGATGATGTCCGGGAAGTCGAGTTCGCCCTGTCCCAGTGGCAGGAAATTGAAGGGGGCCCTCTGGAAGTCCTTGAGGTGGACGTGCTGGATCCTGTCGGCGTACTTCCTGATGACTGCGGCCGGGTCTGCTCCGCCGGCCGCTAGGTGGGCGGTGTCCGGGCAGAAGCCGATCCGGGTGAGCGGCATGAGCCTGTCCAGTTCCTCCGGGCTTTCAACGATGGTGCTCAGGTGCGGGTGGTAGCTTGCCGACAGGCCGAAGCTCTCCGCGATGTCCGTGACGCTGTCCAGGGCCTCACCGAGGCGTTGGTAGTCCTGGTCAGTGGTTCCGGCGGCGCGCCGTGCTCCGCCACCCACTACGAGCCGTTCAGCACCGAAGCTTGCGGCCAGTTCGGCGGCGCGGTGAATGCGGTGCATTTCGTCCGGGAGTATGTCGGCGTAGATGAAGTTCGCGCCGGTGTAGACGCTTGTCAGTTCGACTCCGGCGGTAGCCAGGATTTCCTTGAGTTCTTCGGGCTTGTCCGCGTATTCCACGAGGTTGCCGTCAAACATTTCAACACCCTGGTAGCCGACGGATGCGATGTCCTGGACTGCGTCCCGCATGGATCCGTGGGTCAGGTAGAAGAGGTCCTTCACACTGGTCACGCCTTGAGGGTGGCCGACGACGCCGCCCCAGGTGATGGAACAGTAACCGAGTTTCATTGCTTCTGCCTTTCAACTGTGGAGGAAGACTTGAGTAATTCGAGTGGGGCCTCAGTGCCGGGAACATCAACCCATGACCGTTGTGCAGCGGAGGTGACGACCGCCTCGGTAATGAGGGCTGCTCGTAGTCCGTCCCGGAACGTGGGCAGGCCTTCAGGTGTCTGCCCCTGGATAGCTGCGTATACGTCGGCCACGAACGAGTTGAAGCTGTCCTGGTATCCCTGGGGGTGGCCCGGTGGGAGTTTGGCGTACCGCCGGCCGCCCGGGGTTGTCAGCGTTTGCGGGCCAACGGCGATGTCGGAGCTGGACCCGGTTCCGCCCACGTGCAGGGTGTCCGGCCGTTCCTGGTTGAAGCTGAATGACGCTTCGGTTCCGTCAAAAGAGAACCACAGGCGGTTTTTGCGGCCCGGGCTGACCTGGCTGACCACCAGGGATCCGGTGGCACCCTTGTCCGTCTCGAACAGGAGCGTGGCCCCGTCCTCGGTGGCAACGGAGGACACCCGGCCGCCGGTTTCGCGTTCGTCGTAGGCCCTGCTGGTCTTCGCCACAAGCCTGGTGATTCTGTGTCCGGTGGTGAACTCCATCAGGTCGCACCAGTGGACGCCGATGTCACCGAAAGCCCTGGAGGCTCCTCCGATCGTTGAGTCGACGCGCCAGTTCGTGGCTTCCGCGCCTGCGAGCCAATCCTGCAGGTAGGAACCGTGCAGCAGCCAGAGCCGGCCGGCGTCGCCGCGGAGGATACGGTCGCGGGCTTCGCGGACGGCCGGATAGAACCGGTAGACAAAGGGCACCCCGGTAACGACTCCCGCCTGGTCCGCGAGGGCTGTCAATTCCCGGGCGTCCTCAACGCTCGTCGCCAGTGGCTTTTCGCAGATGACTGCTTTTCCTGCCGCAATCGCTTTGCGGGCGAGGTCGGCGTGGGTGGCATTCGGGGTGCAGATGTGGATGACATCCACGTCGGCCCGTGAGATCAGTGCTTCAGGGGATTCGACGGCGGTGCGGGCGCCGAGCGCTGGGGCTGCGGCTTCGGCGGACGCCTTGCTGCTGCCGGCGACTGCGATGACTTCAGCGCCTGCCGCGCGCACCGCGTGGGCGTGCACAGAACCCATGAATCCTGTTCCGATAATTCCTGCGCGAAGTTGGAGGGTCACAGTCGCTACTTCTTTCGGGCGAGGGCGACGGCCAGGATGATGATCGCGCCGCGGACCACCTGCTGCTGGCTGCTGTCGAGCCCTGCGAGGATCAGCCCGTTGTTGATCAGGCCGATCAACAGGGCGCCGAAGAGGGTGCCGATGATGGAGCCGAACCCGCCGAAGAGGCTGGTTCCACCCAGGATGACGGCGGCGATGGCGGAGAGTTCGTCCCCCGATCCCCACTGGAACCGTCCGGACTGCAGCCGGCCGGCGTAGAGCATGCCGGCGACGCTTGCCACCATGCCCGAGATGAGGAGCACCTGGAACTTAATGCGCTTGGTATTGATGCCGGTGAACTCGGCGGCGTTGCGGTTGCCACCTGTGGCCAGGACCTGGCGGCCAAACCTGGTGCGGTTCAGCACGACGGCGCCGATGGCCACGAAGATGGCGCTCCAGACCACCAGGCCCGGAACAGGACCAAAGTTGCCGGATCCGAACAACGTGTTGAACGTGTCGTTCAGGATGGGCTGGGGCGCGGACGCCGTGATCCACTGGGCAACGCCCACTGCTATTCCCAGCATGCCGAGTGTCACCAGGAAGGATGGGATGCCAAGGAGGCTGACCAGGGCACCGTTGATCGATCCGACGACGAGTCCGACGGCGAGGCCGGCGAGGATGCCGGGGACCAGGCCCCACTGGGAGAGAGCCATCGCAGTGCACACACTGGAGAGGCCAGCGACGGATCCGACGCTCAGGTCGATTTCTGCGCACGCGATCACGTAGGTCATGCCGACGGCGATGACGGTGATCGTGGCTGTCTGCCGGAAGATGTTCAGCAGGTTGTTCGGCGACAGGAAGCCCTGGTCGCGGAGCAGAACCGCGAAGAAGAGGAACACCACGACGAAGCCGATGTAGATGACGTAGCGCCGCCAGTCGAGTTCCTTGAGGATGGTGCCGAAATTTCGGGGGGCCGCGGTCTCCCGGGGCGCGATGGTTTTTGCGTTGCTCACTTTCAGACTCCCTGTACTGCAAGTTGGAGATATTCCTCGTCAGCGATCTCGCTGCGGGGGATGTCACGGATGATGGAGCCGCCCTTGAGGACGAGGACGCGGTCGCTGACCGCGAGGAGTTCGGGGTACTCGGAGGAGATGACGATGACGCCCTTGCCGGCACTTGCCAGCTCACGGATCATGTCGAGAATTTCGCTCTTGGTGCCGATGTCGACGCCGGCCGTTGGCTCGTCAAGGATCAGGATGTCCGGATCGGTGCCAAGCCACTTGGCGATGACCACCTTCTGCTGGTTTCCGCCCGAGAGAAGCCGCACCGGCCGGTGGGGGTGCGCCACCTTCACTGCGAACCTTTTGATCAGTGACGCGGACAATTCCTTCCCCTTCGCGCCGTCCAGGAGGGGTCCCCGCTGAATCTGGCCGAGGAGGGGAAGCAGCAGGTTGTCCTGGACGGAGTGCTCCAAGACCAGGCCTTGGGCCCTGCGGTCCTCCGGGATGAGGGCCACTCCCGCGTTGATGGCCTGCTGCGGCGAGCCGAGGTTGACCTTCTGGCCCCGTAGGAGCACTTCACCGCTGTCCACCTTGTCAATGCCAAAGAGAGCACGGGCGAGCTCAGTTCGTCCGCTGCCCATCAGCCCTGCCAGGCCGAGGATTTCACCAGGCCGGAGCACGAACGAAACGTCCCGCACCCGCTGTCCCGAGTTAAGTCCACGGACTTCCAGCAGCGGCGCCCCCTCGTGGGCCACGTGATCACGCGCACGGTAGGAAAGCTGGCCCTCGATCTTCTTGCCAACAATGCCTTCCACGATCTGTTCGGGAGTGACATCCGTCAGTGGCGCGGTGAGGAGATGGTGGCCGTCGCGGAGGATGGTGATCCGGTCCGCGAGCCGGTACACCTCATCCATGCGGTGGGAAATGTAGATGATGGAGATGCCACGCTGTTTGAGGCGGTCAATGAGTTCGAAGAGCGCTTCGGATTCATGCCGGGCAAGGCTGGCTGTAGGCTCATCCATGATGAGCACCTGGGCATTCTGCGCCAGTGCCTTGGCGATCTCGGTCAGCTGCCAGTACGCAGTGCCGAGCCGTGCGACTCCGGCGCGCGGGTCGACGTCGACCTCCATCTCGCTGAAGACTTCCCTGGCCCGGCGCACCGAGGCACGGTCGTCGATGAGCCCGCCGGTGCCGAGCGGTTCGGCGGCGAGGAAAATGTTCTGCGCAACGGTCAGGCTCGGTACCAGGCTGAACTCTTGGAAGACCATGCCGATCCCGGCGGCCTTCGCGTCCTGGATCGAGTTGATGGCGGTGGGCTTTCCTCCGATAAGGATCTCGCCGGCATCCGCCTGGTAGACGCCTTGGAGGATCTTCATGAGCGTGGACTTCCCTGCGCCGTTTCCTCCTGCGAGCGCATGGACTTCACCCTTGCGGACGTCGAAACTGACATCCTTCAATACGGGAACGCCGTTGAAGCTCTTGGAAATCGAGCGCATCTCGACGACATTGTCTGCGGTATTCATCGTTGCCCTTTCGGCGCGGTGCGGGGGCGGGAAACCCCCGCACCGCCGGTTTTTGGCTACTTCTTGTAGGAGTCCTGGATGTCCTTCGGGGCGTCCTCGTGGTAGACCTGCTTCCAGGCATCCAGGACGTTGGAGTGGTCAACCGGAAGGGCACTCAGCGCCACGTACGCGGGTGCTTTCTTGCCGATGAGCGCCCCTGCGGCCAGCCGGGCTTCCGTGACACCCTGGTCGAACGGAACCTGCGCTCCCAGGCCGACGACGAGTTCGTCCTTGGCCAGGGCAATCGCGACGTTCTTGCCGAGGTCCTCCGTGGCGATCTTCAGGTCCGGCCGGCCCGCGGCCCTGGCTGCGGCCATGACACCTTCTGCAGGAACATCCCAGACCGCCCAGATTCCGGACAGGTCGGCGTACTTGCTGAGCATTGCGTTCGCAGCAGCCTGGGCATCACCGGCGAAGTCCGGCCCGGCAATTCCCTTTTCTTCGACGATCTTGATATCCGGGTATTCCTTCGTAATCGTGTCCTTGAAGCCCTGGTAGCGCTGCTTGGTCACGAAGAAATCGGCCTGGTGGAAGACGACGCCGATTTTCCCCTTGCCGCCGAGGGCTTTGGCCATTTGGTGGGCGGAGACCACGCCGTTGCCGTAGTTGTCGGCGGAAACAACAGAGACATAGTCTTTGCCGGCCGTCAGGCCCTGGGGGATGTTGTCCATGAAGACGAGCTTGGTTCCGGCATCCGCGACCTTCTTGTAGGCGGCGGCCGTAGCCACGGGATCCGTGGGGATGGAGACCATGATGTTCGGGTTCTGCGACATGACCGTCTCGATGTCCGAGACCTGCTTGTCCGGCTTGAAGTTCGCGTCAGTGGTGGCAATGACCTTGACCCCGAGCTTTTCAAACTCGCTCTTTAGTCCGTTGATCTGGGCGGTGGCCCAGTCGTTGCCGCCGTAGTGCATCACGATGGCTGCTTTGGCGTTGAGCGCCTTGACCTTTTGAATCTCGTCGGGAGTCAGGTCTGCTGTCGACGCCGGGGAGGGCATTTCGCCGTTGGGGCCCTTGCTCAGGACCTGTCCCTTGATCTGGTCAAGGGCCTGCTGGGCCTTGCTGGACACACCGGCGTCGGGAGCGTTGGACGTGCCCGTGGTCGAACTGCTGCAGGACGCGACGGAAAGGGACAGGACTGCGGTAAGGGCCACAAGGGGAAGCCTGCGGATCATCATTGTTCTCCAGTGCTTGGGTGGGTGGGGGTGGGGGTGGATGCCTGGGATTCAGGCGAGGGCAATCGCCAGGGCCGGCGGGACCGGGGACAGGACGAGCCCGCCGGAGGCCGAGGCTGTGCGGATGGCAGTGGCTTTGTCTGAAGCTCTCAGCAGCGCCTCTGCATGTACTTTGTCGACGAAGAAGCCCAAGGAACACGGACCGTGGTGGGATTGAACCCACTTCACTGCCTCGTTGGCCGCCTTCGCCATGTCGCCGCCCGCTTCCGGGCCTCGAAGGGTGGACACTGATGCGGGTTTGCCCGAGTTGTCGACGGAGACCGCCAGGCTTGCCCAGAGACGATTTTCATCAAAGATTCCGATGACCGCCGAGGAGCCGGCAGGGACAAAGGTGCGGACAGCGAGTGCCAGATCGCCGGGCGCCGTGTCCCTCAGGAGTGCTTCGAGATTTGCCCACTGGTTCTGGTCGATGTCCCGAAGCCCGGAGTTCGGCTCGAGCGCGAGTTCGTGCACGATACGGTCGGTCATCCCGCGCCTTTCCTCATTGAAATATCTTCTCCGTAAACGATTACGAGGTAACCGTAAACGTTTACGGACATCATCGTAAACGTTTACGGAGATACGTGTCAAGCATCACATCGGGAGCTGTTTCGGGGACGGGGAAATCCCGGCAGACGTAAGATCAAGACGCACGGAACCAAACGGGATCAAGGGGGTTCCGTTCGCGGTGTGCAAGACAGGAGAGAGTGTGGCAGGAATGACTGTTCCGCATAAGGCGACCGAGGAACTGCCCGGTGCCTCGCGGCGCCGGAAACCCACCATCAACGATGTGGCCAGCATGGCCGGCGTCTCCTTCGGCACGGTCTCGCGGGTACTCAATGACGCACCGGACGTGAGCGCGGCAACGCGGCAGCGGGTTCTGCAGGTGATCAAGGACATCGGGTACCGCAGGAACCGGGCAGCCACGGCGCTGGTCACCAGCCGGTCCACTTCCATCGGCATACTTTCCGACGGCTCCCCGCGGTTCGGCCCGGTGGGGACACTCATGGCCCTCGAAAACATTGCACGCAAGAAGGGGTACGCCACCACCGTCATTAGCGTCGAACAGCCCTACGGGGAGTCGGTCCAGGCCGCCCTCGACACCCTGGACGATACCGGCGTGGGGGGAATCATCGTCATTGCCCCCGTGGTGGATATGGCAGCAGCCGTATGGAATGCCTCCTGCCGCATCCCCGTGGAGATGATTGCGGCGGGAGCATCATCGACGCCAAACGTCTTCACCTATTCGGAAAACCAGGAACTGGGCGCACGGCTGGCCACCCAGCACCTGATAGACCTGGGCCACACCGACATCGCCCACTTCGCCGGCTCCATGGAGTGGTTCGACGGCCGGGTACGCAAACGCGGGTGGGAGGCCGCGCTGCGCGACGCCGGGCTGACGCCGGGGCTGTGCCTCGAAGGTGATTGGAGCCCCCGGTGGGCCTACGAGACCGCCCTCCAGCTCGTGCGGGAACAAAAGGTACCCCAGGCTATCTTCGCCGCCAGCGACCACACGGCCCTCGGCCTGATACGCGCCTTCGCTGAAAACGGGATCCGGGTGCCGGAGGATGTGAGCGTGGTCGGTTTCGACGACATTGAAGGCTCAGACTACTTCCTGCCTCCGCTGACCACTGTGCGCCAGGACTTCACGGCGTTGGCGCTCATGAGCATGGAGGTGCTCCTTGGTGCCATGGAGGGCCGGGACGTGGACCGCACCCCCATCGCGCCCACCCTTGTTGTCCGCGACAGCGCCCGCCAGGTGTCCCCGCGCAAATAGAAGCCGGCCGGAAAGCACCAGGCTTTCCGGCACCCGAGGTAAATAAGACCCTGAATCGGGGCCGGTGCTACGATTGCTACGGAGGTGCCCCATGACTACGATCCCCCACCGCGAGCTGCGAAACCAAAGCAGCAAAATCCTCGAGCGGGTAAAGAACGGCGAGATCATCGACGTGACCAATAACGGTGAGGTGGCAGCGACGCTGATCCCGCCTGCAGCCTCACCTTTCGAGCGCCTGCTCAGGTCCGGGAGCGTGCGGCAAGCAACGCCGAATCCTGTTGATTTCCAACTTCTGCCGCGGGTGCCCTCCAATGCCGGTACGGCGGAAATCCTTGCCGATCTCCGCGGCGACCGGTGATCGTTTATGTCGATACCTCGGCTGCCCTGAAACTGGTGGTCGAGGAACGTGAATCGCGGTCGACGGCCGAGTTTCTGTCTGCCGCCGGGCAACGGGGTGACCGGCTGGTGGCCTCCATGCTCCTGCATACGGAACTGCATTGTGCAGCCAACCGCCGCGGGCTCCCCGCAGACCTGGTCAACGCCGTACTGGCGGGAATCAACCTCGTGGACGTCGTCCGTTCCGACCTTACTTACGCTGCGGCGCTGCCCGGTGGACTGCGGAGCGCGGATGCCATTCACTTGGCAGCCGCGATCCGCGTCGAAGCCAGCCTGCTGGTCGCGTTTGATCACGAACTCCTCGAGGCGGCGACCCAGGCAGGCCTGCAGACCCTCTCCCCAGGGAGCACTTCCTAAAGGACTCCGACGGCGGTCCCCACTACCAGTGCCGCTTGTCCAACAAACGCATCAGACGCTGCACTAGGCTGGAATCCCCGGACCACCCACGAAAAGAGCGAGGCTAAACGTGCACCAGGACGCCGCCCGGTTCCTGTCCCAGCCGGTGGCCGCCCAACCCGGCTCGCCGCTGCGTGTGGCGGTGTACTCGCGCATCGCCGAGGCCATCCGCAACGGCCTCCTCACCCCCGGCTCCATGATCCCCACGGAGACCGAACTCGGCGCCGACATGAAAGTCAGCCGCACCGTGGTCCGCGAAGCCCTCATGCTCCTGGAGGAGGACGGCCTCATCAGGGCGCGGCGCGGCGTCGGGCGCTTCGTCTCGGACACCCTCCCCCGCATCGGCATCGAACGCATCCGCCCGTTCGAGGAAGTCCTCGCCGGCCCCGGCCAGACGCTCGAGGTCAAACGCACCCAGGCGATCAGCCAGGCCGCCTCCGAGTTCGTCGCCCCCGGCATCGGCGTCGAGCCCGGCAGCGAATGCTGGCTCTGGGAATCCGTCCTCATCCGCGACGGCGAGGCCATCGCCCACCTGCAGGAAAACGTCACCGCCCAGCCGGTCAGCTTCGGAAAGGGTGCCGCCGCTCCCCTTGAGATAAAGGACGACGCCGGCAGCACCTTGCTTGCCTCGCTCAACACCCAGCTGGGCCGGTTGGCCGGCCCGGGCGAGTGCCAGATCAGCCTGAGCCAGGTGGGCCCCAGCCGCGCAAAGCTGCTGGACCTGCGCCCGTCGGACCCGGTCTTGGTCCTCACGCAGTACGTCCGGCACGCCAACCGGCCCTTCTACCTGGCCAAGTGCCTGGTTTCAGCAAGAGCCGGGCACCTCTCGGTGATGCAGCAGTTCCAGTCCTGACAGCAGCCCGAACCTAGGGCGCCACGCACCCCACTGCTTTACATGCGTTCACGCGGCCGTGCGCCCAGTACGTCCCCGTCCCGGAGATGGGATCAGCGGTAGATTCCACTTTGGCACGGACGGATGTGTTGGACGTCCCGGCAGCCGTGCTCCACACCAGCGCGGCCGTCGCAGCAACCACGGGCGACGCCATTGATGTGCCACTGAGGATGTCGTACCCCTCGGAGCTGCCGTACTGCGACTCCAGCGCGAACGGGTGGTTCGGGAAGGTCGAGTACACGCTCACCCCGGGTGCCGCGACATCCACCCACTTCCCGTAGGTGGAAAAGGAAGCCTTGGCGTCTTTGTTGTCGGTCGCAGCGACTGCGATGACGTTCGGGTAGGCCCCCGGGTAGACCTGTGCCTGCGTGCCCTCGTTGCCGGCAGCGGCGACGATCACCACGCCCTGGTTCCACGCGTTATTGACCGCAACTTCGAGGGTCCGTGACGACACCCGCTGCCCCAGACTCATGTTGATCACCTTCGCACCATGGGTTGCCGCCCAGTCGATGCCCTTGGCGATGGCCGAGCTGGAACCGGATCCGCTGTCGTTGAGCACCTTGACGTCGAAAATGCTGCAGCTGGGACAGACGCCCGCCACGCCGATCGAGTTATTGGCGACGGCCGCTACGATCCCTGCCACGTGGGTGCCGTGGCCGTACCTGTCGTAACCGTCGGGACCGGCGATTACCTTGTCGCTGAAGTTGACGCGCTCGGCCACCTGCGGCGAGATGTCATTGTTGTCCGCGGCCACGCCCGAATCGATGATGGCCACCCTGGTTCCACCACCGGTGGTGACGTTCCAGGCTTCGACGGCGTCCACGTCGGCGTCGGCTTTACCGGCGGCCACCGTGACCGTACCCGCGGTGTTCGTGAACGACTGCCCCACGTTCTGGAGCGCGTACTGGCGGTCGAAGTACTGGTCGGCGGAATCGGCCGTAACCAATTCGTCCGGTTCGGCGTACTCAACGGCGGGGTTCCGGCTGAGTGCAGCGACAAGTTGGAGTTCGCGGCCTGCCGGCACTTTGATCAGGTGGGCGCCGGTGCTGCCAATCGGCGGCCCGTCACTGAGGCCATGCTGGCCGAGGACACCCGCAGCTGCGGCATTGTCGCGGAACTTGACCATGATCTGGCCGGGAACGGGTGAGGACGGTACGGGGGATGACGGTGCGGGCGAGGAGGATGCGGCAGCGTTGCCTGGCACGGCGATGGTGATGGCGCCAAGCACCATCACCATCGAGGCGAGACCTGCCAGTACTGTTCTTTTCATTCGGTCATCTTGCGCCCCATCAGTAACACCTGGATAGGGGCCAACAGCAGGTTGTCTGCTTTGCCGGCCTCAGGCGGCGGAGCCTGCTGCGGCCGTGCTCGCCGCATGCCGCAAGCTTCGCCGTATTTGCCGCTGCTGGTTCAGTGTGCGGCCCCCGGTGGCGGGGCCTGCCGAACGCCTTTGGTGTGTGCCCTCTTCCGCAGCACGATCCTGGCGGCCACGGCTCCGATGAGCCCGGCGAGGGTTACCAGCTGCACTTCGTCGAAGGACAGGCCGTCGATGTTCGGCTGGAGCTCCTCCCCCGTCGCCCAGCCGAACCAGACTTCACTGACCAGAATGCCGGCAACGAAGTACCCTGCCGCCGCGTAGAGCCACAGCCAGCGCGACACTTTCCTGCCCACGATCCAGTGAGCCAGCAAGCCGAAAGCCAATGACATGGCCGCTAGCAGTCCCAGCCCAGCAATTCCCAAGTCCCAGCGATCCACGGCCCGCCACCTCCCTGCTTCCCCCGGTCCTACCGCCACTCTCGCGAAGCCTGGTCCGGAAGTGTAGAGGCCATGGTCCCGCTATCCCGACGACGCAATGAGCGTGTCGAGCCTCAGGCGACTGAACCCGCTGAGGCGAGGGCCGCCGTCGTGCCTTCAAAGTGGCCGAGCAGCGTGTCCACCAGGTGCGGGGCGAAGTCCTCCTCGAGCGAGAGCACCACGCGGCACCGCGCGCCCTTCACGGGCGGGTACCCGGCGTACAGGCCGCGCATGTCGCACACGGTCTGCCCGCGCCCGGGTCCGTTGGAGGTGTCGACGGCGGCACGCACCATGGGTGCCGAGGCAGGCTTCACCGCACCCACGGCGAGCGCCGCGGCCAGCGGATCGTGCATCGCTGAGCAGAGCCGGCCGTAGATGCCCTTGTAGAACCGGAAATAGTAGCCCAGCATCTCCCCCAGCGCCCGCGGCACCGGCGCAGCAGAGGCCAACAGCGACTGCCGGTGCGGCTCCTCCAGCACCGACGCCATGGTCACGTCCAGCGGCACCAGGGTCACGTCCCAGTCGGCGGCCAGCACCAGGGCGGCGGCCTCGGGGTCGTGCCAGATGTTCGCCTCGGCCACAGGCGTGATGTTCCCCGGCGCGAGCGCGGCCCCGCCCATCACGGTCACGGACTCCACCAGGGATGGCAACGAGGGGTCCAGCTCCAAAGCTTGGGACAGGTTGGTCAGCGGCCCGATCGCCACCACCCGCAACTCCCCCGGGTACAGCCGCGCCAGCCGCACCAGCATCTCCGCCGCGGACTCGGCAGCCACCGAAGCACCGGACGCCGGCAGCTCAACCTCCCCCACCCCGTTCGACCCGTGAACCCACGGCGCCCCGCCGTGAAAGGAAGCAGCCAGCGGATCGTGCGCCCCCAGCGCCACCGGAACATCGGCGGCGCCGGCGAGGGCCAGCAGGTCCAAAGTGTTGCGGGCGCCGACGGCGGCGCTGACGTTCCCGCTCACCGTCCCGATCCCGGCCACGGACGCAAGGGGTGAGGAGAGCAGGTAGGCCAGGGCGAGGGCGTCGTCGATCCCGGTATCGCAGTCCAGGTAGATCGGGTGGCGGGGGGTCATGGTGTCTCCTTGAAGGGGGTGAGCGGTTAGAGGGTCTCGCCCTTGGGGGCGGCGACGAAGAGGCTGACGATGAACGCGGCGGCGGTGATGCACACCGAGATCCAGAGGGCCGTGGCGTACCCGGCGGCCGTGGCCTGGGCGGCAAAGGGCGCCACGAGGACGACGCCGAGGCTCGCCCCGGTCCCGAACGATGCGCCGTTGATGCCGGGCAGAGCCGCCGGGGCCTCCTTGGGCGAGAGCAGCACCGAGAGCCCGTTGATGGCGGTGAGGAAGAGGCCGTTGTAGAAGATGCCCAGGCAGGCCACGGCAATCAGCACGGCCACCGGCGACGTGGAGAACAGGGCGGCAACCACGGCGCACGCCAGGCTCATTCCGGTGCCAACCCGGAGGATCCGGATCCAGCCGCGCCGGCCGGCCAGCCACCCCGCCAACGGTGCGGCGAAGACGCCAATCAGCGCGGCCGGGGTGAGGAACAGCAGCGCCGAAACGGAGGCACTCAGCCCGAAGCCGCCGTCGTGATCCTGGCTCAGCAGCACCACGGTGAAGTTGATGATCGCGAAGATGCCGGCCAGGGTGAGGACGGTGGTGGCGATGACCGGCCACACCTGGCGGGAGCGCAGGTGGTGCACGGCGATGAGCGGGTGGCTGCGGCGCTTCTCGATCAGCCAGAACGCGGCGAAGGAGGCGAGGGCGCCTGCCAGCAGGGCCAGTGCGGTGGGCGAGGTCCAGCCGGCGGCCGACCCGTCGGAGACGAAGTAGGTCAGGAACACCAGGAACAGCGAGAGCGAGCCGGCGCCCCACCAGTCCATCGCGCCGCGGATGCCGGAAGGCCGGCCGGCGGGGACCAGGCGGAGGATGCACAGGGCGGCGATCGCGGTCAGGACCAGCACCACCACGAAGATGGAGCGGAAGCCCAGGGTCTCGGCCATCAGCCCGCCCACCCAGCCGTCCACTCCCCCGATGCCGCCGTTGATGGCGGCGATGATGCCCACGGACGTGCCGAAGACCTTGGCCTGCAGGTTCTCGCTGAGGACGATGTAGGCGAGCGCGAAGACGGCGCTGGAGACGCCCTGCAGGAACCGGCCGGTGACGAGCAGTTCCAGCGTGGGCGCGGTGATGCAGAGGATGGTGCCGGCGGCCATGATGCCCAGGACCAGCAGCAGCGCGGCGCGGCGGCCGATGAAGTCGCTCCACCGGCCGATCACAGGCCCGGCGATGGCGCCGGCCAGGAAAAACATGGACTGGACGGGGGCGGCGGCGTCGGCGCCCCTGCCGAAGCTGGCGGCGATCTGCGGCAGCGCCGGGGTGACCATGCTGGCGTTGAGCTGGAAGGACAGCACGCCCAGCAGCAGCGAGGAGATGAGCAGGGCGGCGCGGCGGCCGGAGAGCCTTGCTGCCTCGTCGGGACGTACGACGGCGGCAGCGGCGTCCGCGGGCGGCGCGGCTGCCGCGGGGGTTGGGGTGTTCACATCAAACTCCTTTGTTCGAGCAGGTTTTTGGGAGGGAGGACCGCTTCCCGGGATGGCGATCTGAGTTGTTATACAACCACGTATGATTCGCGAGTACAACCATGCGCTACACTTTTTCTCCATCCGGCCGCTTCGCCGGCACCCCGAGAGAGACTTCCCATGAGCAATGCACTTCCTGCCGTCACCGTGGTCGGCAGCGTCAACCTGGACCTGATCGCCACCGCCGAGCGGCTTCCGACGGCAGGCGAAACCATCGGCGGCGCGGTGCTGTCCGAGCAGCCCGGCGGCAAGGGCGCCAACCAGGCCGCTGCGGCCGCCCGCCTCGGGGCCTCTGCCCGGATGGTGGGCGCCGTGGGCGACGACGCGTCCGGGCATCGGATGCTGGACGCGTTGGCTGCTGCCGGTGTGGACACATCTGATGTTGCCGTCCTGCCCGAGCCGACCGGGACGGCGCTTATCGTGGTGGACCGCGACGGCGAGAACCAGATCGTGGTGTGCCCGGGCGCCAACTCGCACCTGTCGGTGGACGGGGTGGAGTTCGGCCTGGACGAGACGGTGCTGTGCCAGCTGGAAGTGGGCCTGCCCGTGGTGCTGGAGGCCGCGCGGAAGGCGCAGGGGTTCTTCGTGCTGAACGCCGCGCCGGCCATGGACCTGCCGGCGGAACTCCTGGACCGGTGCGATCTGGTGATCGTCAATGAGGGCGAGTACGCCCTGATCCCCGCCCTTGCAGAGGCGAAGCTGGTGGCGGTGACGTACGGCGGCGAGGGCTCGGCGATGTTCGAGCACGGCCGGAAGGTGGCCGAGGCTCCCTCCGTTGCGGTGGCGGTGGCCAACACCGTGGGCGCCGGTGACGCGTTCTGCGCTGCCCTTGTCCTGGCGCTACGTAGTGGGTGGGACTACGCGCGGGCCCTGGCCGTGGCCAACGCTGTGGGTGCGGACGCCGTCGGCGACCCGTCGTCGCAGCCGGATTTGGCACGGCTGGGCCACTACGCGGAGCGGACCGCTCCCGCAGCGGGCGCGCTGTGAGCGTCTCGCTGCCGGCGACGGTCATACTCCGGCGGGCAGTGCCGGCCGACTACCCCGCCGTCCGGCGCATCACCCGCGACGCGTACCTTCAGGCGGGGCACTTCGCTGCCGGCCATCCGTACCTGAGCGTGCTGGAGAACGTGGAGCACCGCGCCGAGCACGCCGAGGTGTGGGTGGCGGACGTTGCCGGGAAGGTGGTGGCGGCGGTGACGCTGACGTTCGCCGGCCAGCCGTACAGCGAGATCGCTCGGGACGGGGAGCTGGAGTTCCGGATGCTGGCGGTGGACCCGTTGTGCCAGGGCGGCGGGGTGGGCCGTTCCGTGGTGCGTGCGATTATCGATCACGCCCGGAATCTGCCCGGCATCGAGGCGATCAGCATCACCAGCGCCACGTTCATGGAGCGGGCCCATGGCCTCTACCGGTCGCTCAGCTTCCGACGACTCGAGTTACGGCCGCCAGCGCCAGGGACCGCCAGCCCTCTTCAACAGAACGGCAGCGGAGTCCGGGGATGAACCTCCCTCGTTCAATTCGAACTTTAGAGTGCTGTCTAAAGAATTACTTTGACTTGCTAGCTGTGACAATGCGAGGAAGAAGGCCTTCAGCGCCGGAATGGCCAAGGAGCAGCCGGATGTAGGAATGCAACTGCGGAAAGTCAAGTACCTCGGGATGAGCGGCGGGGTTCCGGAAGGATCGGGTTACATGGAGTAACTGATCAGCCAGTTCGTGTTGCACAAAATCGGGGTCCGAAAGCGTTTGAATGAACGCGAGATATGCAACTCCCGCAGGCGGAAGGTTTGATGTATCCCCAGTCGCAAGGTGGGCCAGCTGAGAAGCGAAGGTTCCCAGCTCGAGTTTTTTGTTCTGTCCGCCCAACGCATATTCCCGCAGCTTGTTGAGACGTCCATCCCCGCTACTGGAAATCCCAGTCCCCGAGGAGGCAATAAATCGGCGGAACGGCAGCATGAGCCGGCGAACTACCGTATCTTCGAGTGCTTTGCTCAACAAAATGGCGGGCCCAGAAGCTTCTAGCTGCACTGTCGAGGCGCCGTCGAGCCGGTCGAAAGCAACGATCCCGCTTATCAAGAACTCTTGGGTACTTCTCGAAAGCGCGGTCCACACCTCCATCCCCAGCTGGGATTTCAAAGAGCTACTAAGCGCTGGGAATGATGCGGGTGACGGCAGATAGGCGTTCGCAGCGGCGTCAAGGGCAAGAAGCCGTTCCTCATCGGAGAGGTAGGGATTGCTTTTTACGCCTGTTACCGTGTCGTCTAGGGATAGCAAGATTGCATGCTTGCCCTCTTTAGACAGATACTTTGCCAAATCACCGGCCAGCCAGTTCGCGCTCCCCAACCAGAAATGATGCGTATCCACGCTAATCGAGTTGGGTGTACCTGAGAAGAACCTCGTAACGGCACCCGGTACAAGTACGGCACTCCGTGTTGATCTATTATTGTGTAGAGTGAAAAGCGTGCCACTTCCAAGCATGTCAGCGCTGGAACGAGTCGGATAGACAATCGCTGCGCATTGCAACCTCCAATCACAGCCATTGTCGCGGCGCCAACGTTTGATAAGTGGATTTTCTCTCAACTCGTCCTCGTGATCTTCGCCCACGTAGAATCCAAGGTTAGAAAAATAGGCGCTGACCTTGTCTCGTAGGGTTGCAAATGAGTCCATCGAGTAGATCGTCTGGATAATTTTATATGAGGCCACCTCCAGATTTTATTCAAAAGATGATTGATCTTGCCAAAGAGTCAGTAAATCAGATGGACGCCTCGCCCGCTCAACGGCCGGCCTGAGCGCGCCAAGAACAAAGACTCTGTTTGATGCCGGCTTCGTCTGGGTGCCTGGTGCCCCCAACTTCGGGTATCCGAGCCTGTTAGTTACAACCCCGAATCTCCCGCCGCCCAGCGGCAGACAAAGCGGGGAGCCCCGTTGCCACAGATTGCGAAGGATTGCGGCCTACGGTCACGGCTATGAAACGCACCACGTCAGTGGTGCGCTTCTCGCATGGTGGGTTATGCACTTCAGAATTAGCATGCACGTGTCCGCGCATTCAGCATCCCCTCTTCCCCAAAGCCCAACCGAAAGGTAGTCCTCGGGCACGACGCGTGTGAAGGCTAGGCTCACTTACCATCACGGATGTAGGTCACGCCAAATGCTTTGACCTGGCGGTAGCTTTGGAGCCTAGTTGCAAGGTCGAAGGTGTCGCCGGTAACGTACTGGAAAATATCGAGACCCCGCCCGAGAACGATCCTCCAACCATTGTCCGTGACGATCGATCGGTCATGAATGGTGGCGTCGAATGAGACCTCCAGATTAATGCCAGCGATTGCTGCGCCCTGCTTCACCTTCAGCAGGAGCTCCAACTGCTTGCGAAGCTTCTCCTCGCCCTCCGTACTCTCAGACGTGATGAGCTTGACGTTGACCTCGTCCGCGGGATCCTTGGAAGCGGCGATTGCCTCAATGAGTTCCATCAGATTTCGAGCCTGGTGGAACTGACGTACATAGGGGTCTGTAATTGTTATCTGCGCTGCACCACGAAGGTAAGGGACGAGCAGCGCGTCGAAGGACACACCGCGTTGGTTCTCCTGAAACTCTAGGAATCCCTCCAATACTGAGGCTTCGAGGGCAGGCAAACCCGGGGCGCTGATCGAGCCATGGGAGATACTCTGCTCGTTAAAGCGATCTGTCTCACCGTTTTGAGGCCGTTCACGGTAGTAATACTCTGGGTACTCGTCCTCTTCGAGGGTAGTGACAGGGTGCCATGTACCGGCGTTGTCGAGGTAGCCGAACTTTACCTCTGCCATTGTTGAATCGATGCGGAGTATCTGGTCCTTGACTCGCTTTCGGCCCTCGATGGCGAACTGCAGGATCTCTTCGATCTCTTCGGACGTGGCTTCGCCGTGAGGGTAAACGATTTTCATCAGCCCGGAGAAGGTCTTGTGGATGGCGTCGCGATCTCGTGTCGAAATGTCCGACGACAGTGTGAAGTGCAGTTGGTAACGGTCAGAGTAGTCCGCCGAGCGCATGGATTTGAGCACCTCGGCGATGTAGTCGACGACGAACCCGTAGCCGTTGGAGAACATCTCCCCGCGGATGGTATCGACCTCCCACCCCGGGATGTAGTGGTGCAGGCGGTCAAGGTAGGCCGAGTCATGGTAGCTCTCGGGAAGCTCATCGAACAGGTCGGAGTGCTTGAGCATGTAAGGCACGGTGTGCGAAGTATTGCCGACGAACACCATGGACGCCTCCGCGCCGAGCGTCTCGACGCCGCGGGAAAACGACTTGTTCGCCATGTAATTCTTCATGATGTCCACGAGCGCCTTGTCGGTGCGCTTCTTCTTACCCGCGAACTCGTCGAACGCTACAACATCCCAGTAGCCGACCAGGCCGATGCGGCCATTGGAGTTGTTGACGAACAGCTTGGGGACGGTGACCTCGCCACCGGAGATGAGCATGCCGTGCGGTGAGAACTCCGAAAAGATGTGCGACTTACCGGTGCCCTTGGGTCCGAGTTCGACGAGGTTGTAATTTCGCTCAACGAACGGGATCAGCCGCACGAGCTGGATGAGCTTTGCGCGGCGACCGAACAGTTCAGGATTGAATCCGATCGACTGCACGAGGAGGTCAATCCACTCGTCGGTTCTGAACTTACTTCGTGCAGCGAGATAACCTTCGAAGTCGAACTTCGACAACTGAATGGGCTTGATCGACCCCAGTATCCACGGCACCATCCGGGCGTCATCACTGTGCAAGTACTCGATGTCGCAGATGCACCAGACACCACCGACCAGCAGCTTCGGGTGAGCCTTGATCGTCGAGGATTCGACGCGAACTCCCTTGATGCCAAGGTTGGCGAATTCTGCCTGGTAAACATCGTCCTTCTCGTTGAGCGTGACGGTCACCTTGTCAATGATGCGATGGCGTCCGCGCTCCTTGATCGTGGACTTCACCAGTTCTGACTGGTTTCGGTTCACGTAGTGGTCAGCCAGGATTTTTCGCACGGTGTCGATGCCTGCCTGGATGGTGGCGGCGTCATCTGATGCGGCGTATTGGCCGAGCAGATACTCCAGCACGTAGGAGGGCACAATGGCGTTGCCCTTGACCGCTTTCACGAGGTCTTTTCGGACTACGACGCCAGGGAACAGCTCGTTGATCTTTCGGTCCAGGTCGCTCTGCAGCGGGGTTGCGCCTGCTGTTGCGCTGAACCCATCGGTTGTCTCCGGGCTGACTTCGCTCACAGCCACACTCTCCTTAGAAGTCGAAGTCCGAGGCGAACGATCGCTTGAGCGTGTAGATCGCCTTGGCGTAGACACGCCACTGGTTGGTGCCCGGGATGAGTTCTTCAAGCCGGAACTCGACCAGGCGGTTGTTGTAGTCGTTTGCGTCCTGGCTGAGCAGCATGTGGGCGCTCTGGTAGCGGTCACGCTGGTCTGTCGAGTCCCGGTCGAACGTGAGCGAGAGCTGATTCGATATGAGGATCTCGCCGACATACAGCCCCGCGCGGAGTACCAAGGGGCGAACTTTCTCGCTCACGGGCTCGGTCTGGAACAACTTGATGACCAGCTGGCCTGTCGTGATTTTGTCCGACTCGGGCATGATCTTGACGTTGACCGTTCGCACGTCGCTCTTGCGCTTCTTGTTGATGGCCAGCACCGGGACCACGATCTCCTGCAAGGCTGCACCGCCGTGGACGAATCGCGAGCCTGCGCCTGGAAGACGCAACCGATGAATCGACTTCGGTATCTGCACATCCAGATCTCCGTCGAGGCCGAGCTGAGCTGACGTGAAAGTCTTGAACGCGGCTTCTTCCTTCAAGCCATGACCGAGGACGTAACGGCGGTTGGTTACCTTGATATCGTCGCCTTGCGGCAAGGTCGACAGGTAGAAGGCGTCCGCCAGCGCCGTGTCTTGGAACAAGAAACCGTGGTCCGCCGTGATGAGAATGTTCGTCGCATTCGCGTTAGTCAGCCGCTTGACCAGGTCGACTAGTTCGCGAAGCGTGTCCTCGGCGGCCTCGAAGACCTGACGCTCGGTGCCTGCCTTGTCACCCGTCGCGTCAATGCGGTTGTGATAGACGTACAGCACCTGATGCTGCTGGTACAGCTCCCGCAGCTCGTCCCGGGTCAGGGAGAAGACGTTCTCGGCCTGAATCGCGTTCCCGTCAACGGCTTCGAGGAGCTTGCTGCGGTTCGCGGTGCCGTCGGTGCGCTGACCGTCGGCCAAGACGGGATCCCCGTCCCTAGAGTGTCCGATCGTGCTGTGCGGCAGCAGCGCTGCCATGCCGAGCTGGGTGTAGCTGGGCAGAACGCCAAGCATGGCTTTCAGGTCCGCATCGAAACGGTCCTCCTGGCGGATGCGTGAACCAAGTTCGTCAGCGATTTCATAGCGCAAGGCATCCGAGATGATGACTACGGCTTTACGACGGCCGTCTTTAGTGATGGGCACAACGTTGTCGTTGAAGAATGAGGTTTGGGGCCGAAGCAACGCCGAACGCCATTGGTCGATGCCGTCCACCTGTTGCTGCCAGGCGTTACCAAGATCGTAGAGAAACTTGTTGGCGTAAAACTTCTCCACCTGAAACCGCAGAGCCTCCAGCGGCCCCGCGAACTCTGCTGTGCGTGCAGCGTACGTGAACTGCCGGTAGAGCTGATCGATGCGGAACCAGTCATCCCGGTACCGTTCGAGTCCCTCGTCAAAGGACTGCATCGACAGGTTGAGCGCGCCAAGCGCGGTCAGGAGTTCCGAGGCGCAGCCGATCGCTGTGTACAGCTTCTGGTACCCCTCGACCCAGATGCTGCTCTGACGGCTGCGGATTACCTCTGCAACCTCGCGGGCTGTGATCGTTCGCTCAGCGACAGCATGTGCCAGATCGCTAATGATCTTACGGTCAGCCTCCTCGAAAAGGTCATTGTCCAACAGGTCGCGGAAGCTCGCGTCCTCGATGGTGCTGGCATACTCCAGGTCTCGCGCTGCGCGCTTTGCGAGCGTCGTCAGGGCCTCCTGGCTGCGCCGGTCGTAGCGAAGGCTCCCGAAGTCGAGCTGGATGTTGCGCAGCCCGCCGGGTCGTTCGGACTTGAACCCGGCGTTGGCCTGCCGGAACACCCACAGAACGAAATCGGCGATGCTCGGGCTCGGCGACTTGTAGCCATAGATCGACGCCACGCCTTGCCAGTAGAACTCGTCGAGGCCGTGCTCGGCAAGGGCACCGTACCTGGCGTCCGCACCGCCGGCGTTCTCGATCAGCAGAGTGCGCGTGATCTCCAGTAGGCTGTGCTCACTTTGGCTGAGCAGGACGGCCGACATTTTGGCTTGCAGCAGTCGGCCGTCATCGTCGGCGTCCAGCAGCTTCTTGAGGCCTTGGATGCGCTTGGCCACGCGGAAGAAACTCGCGCGCGCCTGCAGGACCCCGGCGATGCCCTCGGCGGTGAGCCCGAGTTCCTGCTGCACCAGCGAGGTCCGGTCTGCGGTGAACACGCCGTAGGCCAATTCCAGGTCAAGCAGCCAGTTGCCGATATCCGTCGGTACGGCCCCCGAGCGGTAGACAAGGAACTTCGATCTGGGCTCTTGGTGCAGCAGCCGGTTCTTGACCGCATACTCGTCGTTAGTGACGTGCACAGTCTGCACGCCTTCCAGGCCGAGCGTGTCGAGGTCGGCGGCGTACTCACCTTCAGGGTCGTGCCAAAACACTACCCGCTGACTCTCGAAACGACGCTCCAGATGGGGCCGAACGGTGGACGTATCACTCATCGCTTGCCTCTAGTCCGGGGATTTTCTTCAGGGCGGCACCGAGTTTCGGGTAATTCGCCTTCACGCCCTCGTCGAGGTCGATCTGGACCTGCTGGGTTGCGAGAGGGTACAGCACGTCGTGCTCGTACTCGTCGAGTTCAAGCAGTATTTTGCGCAGACGATCGACCTCTTTCTGGGCAGCAGCCTGCTGCCGTGGTGCACCTGTGCCTACAGCGAGGCGCTCGTGGTGCTGGCGACTGGCATCCAGCTTTGCTTTGAACTCGCGAAGGTACTCGTTGAGCACGGTTGAGGCGGTCGACGGAGTGTAACGGTGCATGTAGATCAAAGCGTTGAACGACCCCTTTGGGCTGGAGAACAGCCAATAGATGGGGCGCTTCTTGTACCGCTGCAGATGGTCTTTGTAGAACGATTTCACGAAGTAGTCGCGCAAGTCCTTAACGCCAAGTGCCTCGGTGACAAACCGCAGGTTGTCCTCAAAGTGCTCGTCCCCAAAGGCAGCCCGCAAGAACTGGCGAAAGCGGGCCAAGATATCATCCTCAAACCAATCCCCGTCAACGATGGGGATCACGTTGTCGTTGTCCGGGCCGAACGTCGGGCTCGGTACCTGAGCGAGATAATCTTGAAGCGTGTCACCCTGATTGGCGAGTATCAAACCTGGCTCGTCCAGGCTGTATCGACCGAACATGCACCCCACCGCAAACGAAGCCAAACGTTCGCAGAATTCCCTGGCGTGGACGGACGCTCTTTTGTCGCTGGCCAGCTGGTACGGATTGAATCGAAGCCCAACCTCCTCTGGTTCAACAGCGAGGGCATAGTGATCCAGACCGTTGCCAAGGACTTCGGCCGACGTACGGTTATTGACTGTTTCATAATGGCTCATTTCCACCGCGCGGTTTTCCGCTACGTGAAGCTCCTGAGCACATACAGCAGCGAGCTTGGTCTGTGCGTCACGCTCTGGAATTCCCGGGAAGATTGTGAACCCCGAAGACTCCTCATCGCCGTTCCAATCGTCGGAACTCAACTGGATCAAGTTGCAGACGAGCGCCTTCCACTCGTTATCTCCTAGGAGTCGAGGAACGGGTAGTTGGGAGATGTCACCTTCTGTGTAGTTCACCGTAGGCGAATACGCTTCCAGCACTACCCGAATTGGATTCGAATTAAGGAATCCGAGGAGTTGCTCGCTTTGGCTAGGTTCATGCGGAAATAGCGATCCGGCAGCGCCGTCAAAGATCGTGCCGTCCGGGACAAATCTGAAGGAAGGCTTGCCTGATGAGATCTTCGTCCATGACAACGATGGCCGAAAATAGTATGAAGGGTTCCTAATGACGGCCCGATCAAATGCCTTAATGGCAGCGCCGTCATTTGCCCAATCGATCACGTGTAGGACGTTTCCGAACCATTTTCGGTACGCCCCTCCCTTGTTGTACAGCACCCACTTTGCCCCGGTTCCGCGCAATGACGTCTTCCTGACAGAGACTTCCCACCAGTAACGCATGAATCTTGGCTTATCTGCCGGTGATAGCCCCTGCCGCGCGTCCGCAAGACTAGCCAATCGGGGGGTGGAGCCAAGGGCGGCAAGCATCTGTGGCTCGAGCCAGTAAACTATCGGGACTCTGGGTATCTCGGAGAATACTGACTGATTCAAAAGGTAGAGACCGTACGTTGGATCAAGGAACAGCTTCTTGATTGTGTCAAGCGGCCGCACATCCACATGATCTTGGAAGAGCCTCCTGTAAATGCCCTTGTGACTCGCATGCGGCGCGCGACGAGAAACTATGAAAGCTACTGATCCAAAGTCTGAGCCGAAGACTCCTCGCCCGAGATGGAGGAGAGATTCAATGGTCGACGATTGCAGTAAAGACTGTCGGAGCTGCTCAAAAGACGTGAGGAACAGCCAAGACGGAAGATTGATCATGCCCCACAAACCGGAGGTCACACTCAGGCTTTCAGCTCGCTCCATGTACGCCGTCATCAGGTCAAACCGACTGGCCGGGTAGTTGATTGCTAACCAAGCAGTAGATTGGGCACTCATGTTCTTGCTACCCATATACGGTGGGTTAGCCACAGTGACGTGGTAGCGCGTTGACAAGTATTCCGCTTGAGTCAGAACTCTCTGCGCACGCTCGCGGACTTCATTGTGAAAGAGGTCCCCGTTCCCCGGGGATGTCGCGGCCATACGGCGACGAAGCGGTTCAATGAGTTCTTGGCGCGGGCGGATCAGTGACCCGAAAGTGTCAGCATGTTCGAACTGGTTGAAAAATGTCTCCTCCGCTCGGCGGTCGCCCCCATTAGTGACGAGGTTGTTCAGCTCGGCTGGAGTGAAGGAGATAGATTCGAGCACGCAGATGTTCGGCTCAACCTGTTTGTTGAAGAATGTTCGCTGACGAGCGCGGGCCTTCATTGTGAGGGCAAAGGCGGCCAACGCACCTGCCCGGGGGTCGATCTCGGTGCCGTAGAGGTTATTGGTGAGGATGAGAGTTGGGATGTCGGACGGAGCGTAGCCCTCTTCCTCGTAGATCGAGTAGAGCAAGTCGAATGCGTAGGTGAGCATGTGCCCGGAACCGCATGCTGGGTCAATGATTTTCAGCTCTTCAGGGCTGTCAACCTTCAAGTGCTCCGTTTCGGCATTGACTGGCGCGACGTAATAGTCCATTTGCTGGGCAAGGCGTGAGGTCGGGCGGTTGAGCAGCCAGAGGCGTCCGAGGGAATTCTCAACGAGATATCGGACGATCCAGTGCGGGGTGAAGAGCTGGGTAGCGGCCGGGATCTCGTCAGCGCCGGCCTTCTTGTTTTTCTTGAACCCGGCGAAGACTTCATCCTTCCGCTCGGAAATGTAGAACTGGTACAGCCAACCGATGACTTCGACGTCCTGGCAGACCTCCTCGGTGAGCACGTCGACAGCGCGGGCCAGCACTGAGTCATCGGCGAGCAGGTTTGCGGGTATAAGCAGTTCGGTGTAGTCGCCCTCTCTTTCGAACATGAAGGGCATAGAGCGGTTCCAATAGCGGCAGTACTCCGCAAGCAGTAGCGCGTACGCCTCGCCCTGTGGATCGTCACTGCGGCGCATGCCGTTGAGCAGACCTGTGATGGTCTCCGTGGTGCGCTTGTTCGTAACCACCGTGCTGTCTATGTTCCCGCGCTTGGCCTCGGCAAGAACCTCGGGCTGCCCTCCTTCGCGGCCCCGTTCGGGCGAGACGATACCGATGCCTGTGTAGCCGTTGGCGTCCATGAACCGCAGCGCAATGATGCGGTTGAACCACGTGTAGGCAACTTTGTCGGCTACGGCGTCGCGGCCCTTGTCGCCGCTGCCAGCAGCATTGACGGCCTTCTCCAGTGCGGCGACGGCGTTGGGCTGTTCTTGGCGCAGCTCTTCCGATGCCAGAACGACGGAGATGCGGGCTGACACCTCGCGGAGGAGGGCAGTGCGAGCCCATGTGGCGAATGATTTCAGCGGTGCTGTTTCCATTAGACTGCGATTCTCTTTCCATCGTTGAGCGTGTTCAACAGCGCACCGCGGAGCGCATCTAGATATCGGTCGACACCATCCACGTTCTCGAGCACACCGTGGGCTCCGGGCACTGTGATCGTCTTGACCGAGACGGTCTGCCTTGGTGTGGGCTCCGGGCTGTCTGTACCGCCCGTCGTCCGGGCAGAGGACGCTAGTTGGTCGAGCAGCTCGGGATAGGTCCGCTCCTCAAAGCCATTACCCTGCTCGCGGATCAACGCGATCTGCCGCTCACTGTCTAAGCGGGCGATGATCTGGTCGATTGTACGGGTGACCCGCTGCTGCGCTTCCTCTGTGGCACTGCCGTAGGAGGCGCTGCCGAGTATCTCGGACTTGCGTGCCTCGATGTCCTGGATGACTGTCCTGCGATGGGTGGCGAGCGTATCCTCGACTTTCGCGCCAAGGGCGTCGGCGGCCTGCTTGAGCTGGGTCATGCGATTGCCCCGGAAGGCGTTCGGGTCGTCCAGGAGCCGCTGGACGTCGGCGTCACTTCCTGGGGGCAGGTACCCGAGGTTGTTCGTATTCGTGGTGAGGAGGACGACGGCCTCGTCGTAGATGACCTTCTGACCGCCACCCAGAAACGACTGAATCGGGTCGATGACGTTCTCTTTGGCGTCGAGCAATTCGTCGCCAAGACTGAAATCAGTGAAGTACCACTCGTCAGACTTCCCCACAGCCTGTTCGAGCAGGGCGATGGGGGCAGCCAACTGCTCCGCGAACGGGTATTTCGATCCGCTCACCAGCGCCCTTAGCTCATCACGCTTTGCCTCGAGCTTTTCGCCGCCGTGCCGGGCCAACTCCAGAGGGTCTTTCGGCGGGGTGGCCTCGTCGAAGAAGTCGGTGCAGAATCTGCGGAACATCGCCACCTTGCGCTCGTCAAAGAG
Organism: Pseudarthrobacter sp. NPDC080039; assembly: GCF_040702335.1. NCBI lineage: Bacteria > Bacillati > Actinomycetota > Actinomycetes > Micrococcales > Micrococcaceae > Pseudarthrobacter > Pseudarthrobacter sp. NPDC080039. The sequence goes on from NZ_JBFBKY010000002.1 coordinate 363,757, forward strand.
TTTCTGCGGTGCGACCACGGAATGCGAGTGCTTCTGCGTATTGCGCAGAACGCCAGCTACCTCAGTCCGCTTCAGCACGTTTCCATCGACGGTGATCGTGATCTTCGAGTTGCCAACGAGCCAGGCGATGACGACCTCGATTGAGGCCAGATCCCATCCGTAGGGCTTGGCCTGGAAGGCATCCACAATCGTCTTGACAGTAACCTGCTCGCCGAGCCGGTCGCGTTGCAGCAAAAACGAAAGCACCTCGTCACCTGGAACAGCAAGCATCGACAGCGACGAATCGTCGATCATGCCTGACTGGTTGGGGTTGGCGAACGCAGCCACCTGCTGCTCACTGTACGCAACACCGCCAAGCAGGCCGAGCTGGGTGTAAGTGCGGCTGATGAGGTCCTGGAAGCCATCGGTGACGCGCGTGATGGCGTCCTGCGAGGAGGAGGCTACACCGGCGGCATTGATCACGAGGTCCGCCTTGCCAACTGCCCGGCGGATGCGCTCGATCAGTTCCTTCTCGCGCTCGACGTTCTGCGTCGCCTTCGAGCGCAGGATCTGGTCCTCGATTGCGGACAGAGAAGTCGTTTGCTTGCGCTTGGTGTACTTCTCCGTCTTGATCAGCAGACGCAGGTCCGAAAGAGCGCGTTCATCAGGTTCCAGGATGACACGTAGCTCGTCCTTGCCCGCGCTGTGCATCCGGGTCTCTTCCGGGCCGAAGGGGTACTCGGGCGTGATGAAGTGCATGGTCAGTTCGCGTTGCTGCCCATAGACCTGGTCGTCGAGCTTGTACCCGAAGGCGAAATCCTGTCCGTTCTTGGCGTACCGCAGCTTGCTCGTGCGGACCACGTCACCGGAGATGATCTTGAAGAGCCGGCCGCTGACATCCGAGGCATCGATGTCGACGTTCTTGATCTCCTCCTCGATGACCTGTTCTTCGTTGGTCAGGTATTCGTAGACGTTGCCGTTGCGCTGGACGTATGTTTGCGTCTCCAGCAGAGTCAGTGCCTCCTGCACCTGCTTGGACAGGGCAGGCAGATCAAGTCCGAAACGGTCATAAACCAGCACGGTCAGGTTGCGCGGTGTGGCATGGAAGCCCTCGACGTACTTCACCAGAAATAGGGCCTTGAGCAGCCGCACAGCCAGTTCGTTGTCCAAGTTGCGCTCGGCAACGTCGATCGAACGTTGCGCCGCCGACTTCAGCGAAGCACGGATGCCGGCGAACATGTGGTCAAAGGTAGCCAGCCTACCTACTTTCACATCGCCGATGTCCTTGGCGACCTGCTGTACGACCCCGAGCATCGAGCGTTCACCGACTGAGCTGTTGCGGCCCTCGAATACGTTGTGGTCGGAGATGCCTTCGATCGCTGCCTGGAACAGTGGGAACTGGTAGCTGACGAACGGGTACGTGCCGACAAAGTGCGCCTCGTCGGTGTAGTTGCGGTACGTCTTCGCGCCGTCCACGAAGTCGAAGAGGGTCTTGAAATTGGCGTGCTGCTCGGCATAAATCGAGTTCAGCGCCGCCTCGCCGGTCTCATTCTTCTCCAGCAGTCGCTTGCGGATGACTTCTTCCACGTCGGCGCTGGTGAGCTTCACACGGGTGGCGAACCGGGCCTGGATCTTGGAGAAGTCATTGCCTTGCTGTTTCGTGCGGTCACCGACGACCTTGTCCATGTCCTCCTGGGAGGTCACGATCACCCACGCACGGCCCTGGCATTTGGTGTTCAGAGACTCGGCGATCGTCTGGAGGTTAAGCATCAGATGAGTGTTCGACCCGATGAACTGACCGACTTCATCGACGTAGAAGTTCAGCCGGAAGCCGTCTTCCTGCTTGTCCAACCACGCCATCACCTCGTCAGCGAAGTCCTCGATGGAAACTGAATATTCATTGCGGTACTTGGTAAGGATGTTAGTGGGCGTACTATCGGTGTTGCCGCTGACCTCGGCATACGCCTTGGCCACGTTGACTTCCTCAAGTACGCCCTCTTCACGTCCCTGCGACCAACTGCGTCCCGAGATGCGGGTATATGCGTCCTTGAACGCCTCATACTGGCCTCGGTTGTCCAAGTCGCGCTCGAAACGGGCTACGTGCCCCTGGCTACCGTAGTAGCCGCGGCTCTCGTCGAAGACCTTAACGAACACCTTCAACAAGGCATCGGTCTGATCCTTTGTGATGAGGGTGGCCTTCTGGTCGATGTTGAACAGCAGGCTCTTCGCCGGGATCCTCTCCGCCTTGGTCAGCAGTGCCGGGAGGAATGCGTCCTGCGCCTTGGAACGGAAGCTCTCGGACACGCGGGCACGCGGGAAGTCCTGACCATCCACGTCACCGAGGAGGTGTGCCAGCAACTTCAGCAGGTGCGACTTACCGGAACCAAAGAAGCCCGATATCCACACGCCGTTGGCGTTGGTGTAGTTCGTGTAGGCCTCGAGCAGCAGCTCCAGACCCTTGGCCGCCTCGTTGGTCAGGACGTACTCGTCAACCTCAGTGCCAAGATGTGCGGTGTCGTCAGCCTTGATGACACCTTCTATCGGGCGCTGAACGTCCTTGGCGAAGATCGCATGCAGATTCATCGAGTTAAACCTCCTGTTCCAAGATGTTCTTGGCTCGGTAGTACTGGTCGTCTTGGAGTCGTCCGAACAACACGAGCGACGACCCAAGAGTCGCCGACTGCTCATAGCGGCCCGGGAAAAACATGAGCATCGGCTTACCTGTGACGACGCTCTGCAGGTTGTTCAACACGTTGTGCGAACGGATGTACGGGAAGACCTCGCCGATACCGGTGAGGAAAAAGATGTCAAAGTCACCATCGGCAAGCTTGGTCCTGATCGCAGACGCAATGTGCAGCTGCGGGTCGAGCATCCCCTGGAGCAGCTCACGGAAGTCAGCCTTTTCCTGGTCGGGCTCGAGCGCGATCAGACGATCCCAGACTCCGCGTTCCTTGAGAATCTCCACTGAGAGGTCGTAGAGGTTGACCTCACGGACCACGATGCCCTTGTTCGACAGGCGGTTCTTGATGCGCTTCTTCGCCCCTGAAACTGCGAGTGCATTCTCAGGGTCGTAGGGGTAAATGAAGAACGGCACCTCGTTACTCAGGCCCTCCATCCGGAGAAACCGTTTGCCGCTGAGAACGCCGAACAAATGTTCTTCGTCTTTGGACAAGTCTCTTTGTGTCACCGCTGGGCCCTCCCCGCAGCATTATGGGTAGTTGGGAAGAACCTGAGGTCACTTGGAGTCCGCGCTGCGAAGGCGCTTGCGACCCGTTGAGACATCATGGACTGCTGTATTTGCCCACTGTCGGAAAGCACCCCTGCCTCAATCAGCATCCGGAACAAGTTTGAACGCAGCTTGCGCCGCGTGGAGTCCCTGAGTTCAGACAGCTCGGTGTGCCACAGAGACTTGGCGCGCACAAAGCTGTCGAAATCGTTGAGATCGAGCGACGGCGTAAGCAACAGAAACCGTTCTCGTACGATCTCCTCAGCGAACTCGCCAATCAGGTCATATCGACGGCAGGCTGCTGCCCATAACAACTGTCCGCGCTCTGTTGAGGTCGCCTCGGTGAGTAAAGTGATTTCGTCGTCGGTCAGCACGGCGAGCCGTTGAATGACCTCACGCGCAAGCCTAAGTCCAGAGGCAACCGTACGAGCCTGAAGCAAGTTCTCCCCCGCGACCACCGCCCGAACTCTCGCCCAGTCGCGTTCTTGCAAGTAAATGGGCGCGACGATCGTCGCTTCACGCATGAGGAGGGCACCACTGGTAAAGGAGAGTGCATAACGCTGCGCCGCGGCATGCTGCTCGATCACGTGGGCCCCCTTTCAGCTCAGGGAAGTAGATCCGGCGTTGTCCGAGAGATGTTCCTACAGGTGCGGCCGTCAGCTCGGTGTCTCCTCGTCGCTCGGCGCTGCCGAACCTCCGCTTCGGACCCACTCATCTACCTCGCTTGCCTGGAACTTCCAGAGCCTGCCGACCTTGTGGGCCGGCATGCGTTTATCGGTGATCCACGTATAGACCGTGTCTTTTGTGATCCCCAGGTGCGCGGCAATGCCGTCGGCGGACAGCCATGGTTCGGCCATGGTGGATCCTCCAGTCCGGGTTGGCAACGACAAAACAAAAGCCATCCTAGCTTCAACTGCTCGTCTTCTTAGGGTTTGACTGGGTTTGAGCGGGTTTAGCCTGTATGAGCTGTGAGGCTAGAACCGTAGAGCATCGTCGGAAGATGCAGTTAGGCTGTCGCAATGACCGAACTCTGGATAGCGTTGGCAGTCGCAATTGCCGTATGCGCTGGCGGGCTCCTTACTCTTACTCATCGCAGGCACAGGACTGCTCGCCGAGACGACGTCGAAAGAACTTCACAGGCGACTGAGACCTTGGTGGCTGAGATTACGGCACCAGTCCCGGCTCTCCCCGCTTCGGGGATTCTGGTTCCAGAGACCGTCCTGTCTACAACTGGTGCAACTGTCTCTATCGAGGAGGCACTTGAGGTCGCATCGGTTCCAATGGCGTTCGAGTACTACCCGATCAACGACAATGAGCTTACAAAGTACAAGTCCGTTCCGGTGAATGCGGCCATTCAGCAGGCACTCACAAATATCGTCCGTACAGTGGAGCCGAAGAGTGCCACACTCTTCAGGGTGGTGCTGCCGAAAGGTGCCGAGCTTGTTCGCGCGGTCGGGACCAGCGGGTTCCGCGGATACGCGCGTGGATCCACGAGCATCTCAGCTCAAGCCGTCCTGTATCCGGTGGGGATCGGAGGAGCCGCGGTTGCCGGTTGGCCAATCTTGGCCGTGGGTGCGTCGGTGATGGCGATGGATATGCTCGCTCAGCGGGAGCAGCGAGCCCATCAGCGGCGGGTCGAGACAATCCTGGGGCGACAGGAAAAGCGATACGTGGATTCACGGATTGTGACGCAAAGGACGACCGACAAGCAATTGTCCGCAGCGATCAGTCTCATGCTCGACGGGCAGCTCCCCGACTTGGAGGTTGCAAAGCACCGAGCGGGAGATGAATTCGAAACAGCGGATATATTCTTGGGGGAAACTTGGGCCGCCATCCAGTCACTCCTGGAGTCTGCCAACGTCAGCGGTGCCGTCGACTATCGCAAACTCGAAGAAGCCCTCGGTGGCAAAAATAGAGATCTCGACCACTTCTTTCGCCACCTTTACTTCGCTCGTGCCGCGGTCGTTCTTGGTCGAAAAGCTATTCTCGCCGACGCCGCGAAGGCAGCGCTTGCCGATCCTGACAACCAATACGTCGCCTTCCGAAAGTCACTTGAGCGAAGCGCAGCCGATGTGAAACAGGCTGAGAGTATTGAAGCTCAAGTCACGGAGGCGCTCACCACGTTGGAGTTCACCGGCAGCTGGCACAAAACCAAGAAGTCAATCACCGGTCGGCAGAGCGCTTTTCGTGAACGGGTTATGCCTTCCCACATCGATCCGCCCGATGCAGTGCAGTACGTCGCTCTTCCTTCGGGCGAGATCCATCAACTCGTGCCGATTGAGGACCAGTATGACGAGGGGGCACCGGTTGAACACTCGAGTGCCGCGGCTCCGATGAGCTAACGGAGATGTTTCCCCGTTTGTCTATCGACAGTTTCTGGAGTTAGCCATCGACGCCAAGCTGTCGAGGTTGCGAACCGGGCTAGCTAGTGCCAGTCTTTCAAAATGCGCTCCGTTTGGTGGTCTCTCAGCCGGCTTTCGTTCTTCTCTAAGGCCGCGAGAGCCTTGTTCGCATAGCTCTGAACTTTCTGCCGCGAGCCAACGGCAGTTAGGTCGATAAGCATAAGTGCACGGGAATGAATCATGTGTCGTTGCGGAGCAAGCATTTGTTTTGGCGCCATCAGATTGAGTGCCACCCCAACCGCAGCCGCATCCCCGCTTCGAAGGCGGCGCAGATACTCTAAGGACAGGCTGCTCTCTATTGATAGTCGAGGCTCGAAGTTGAAAGTGCCGGTGCTTTCTGCTGATTGCAGCATGGCCGCTTGGAGACGGACAAGTTTCGCAGAAGCGAATTCAGGCCGCTGGGCTAGACTGATTAAGTCCAGAAGACCGGCCTTGTTGGAAAATTTCCAAGCGACAACAAACCAACTCGAACAGATTCGGTCCCGTGTAGTGGAGTCGGAAAGCACTTTGGCAACCCGATCTATTTCTTTCATTGCCCCGGAGAATACCTGCGCACGAAGGACTGCGGACTCCTGTGTAGGAGCAGAGGACAGCGTCTCGGCCGCCAAAATCCCGATATTTGTGTATATTTCCGAATAGAGCCGTGCGATCTCGAATATTTCGTCCACAGTGTCTGAACTTAGCGGCCACGACCTCAAATACTCGAAGTAGACACTCGCCCCGGACGGATCGTTGGCAAGGTCCGTGCTCCAATGTTGACGCCAGGACTCCAGACCGACACGACGGTGAAGCGTATTGAGGCGCCTGGTGATGCGGTTCCATCTGCGGGGTTTAGGGTCGAGTGCACGGTGAGTAGCGGACAAATGTTCCAACAGATCGGTCGCATGCACAGCTTCAGGTTCAGTCGATCCCGCAAAGGCGCCGGAGGATTTGAGAAGGCTTTCGAGTCGCTCGATTTCCGCATTAGTCTCCACCATTGAGTCAGCGAGAAATTCGTTTACAGGTACAATTTTTGTCTTTGCAGAGTTCGGAGTCAGGGCTAAGCCTTCCAAAGACTGTTGGAGTCTAGAGATGACCTTCTCTCCCTCACCCTCATCGCGTACGCCAAACAGGACGTCATCCATGTACCGCGTGTACCGGCCCGTCAGCCCTTCGGGGTCAAACTCGTAGTCAACGGACCCAAGGAAACTATGAGCGATCGCCCGAGAAGAGTCATTGTTGCCTTGAGGAAGCCCAAGGTGTGAATAATCTAAGTAATTACTTCGCGGCAAGACACCGTCGATGATCTGCATACATAGACGAACTAACTCTTTTGATAGACGCGTATGCGCGAGTAGATGTTCGCGAACATGCTCAAGGCGTATTGAAGGGAAGAAATTTGATATATCTGATTCAACAATAAATTCGACACCCTTGACCCCAATTATGTCGGCAATAAGTCCTTGACGCCTCAGCCAGAACTGAAACCAATCGAAGCTGTCCACGGGACCATCGCTCGCCTCAGTCGAGCTGCCCTTGTCAGACCGCGTGTGGCCCACCCATTTTCTGGAGGATACCAAAAGCTGATCTTCTACGCGTTTCACTATTGCGGTGTATACGAGGGCGTCTCGCGGTGATAGCTCACATACTGGGCGAGTCAGTCCTGTGCCTTTGGCCGCACGAATAACCTCCCCTCGCTCCGGAGTGAACTGATGAAGTCGCAAGTCCCGCACGATGCCATCGATGAATGCGTCGAGATTCCACTCATAAGCCGCATAGAGCAAAGGGTCGATGGCGTATCGCGAACTACTAAACTTGGCCTGCCGGAGTAAGGGGCGAACGTCAGATTTCCATACGGATTTCAGGTACTCCGCGTTGGCCAGCTGCTCCAGCGAGAATGGATCTATAGCTGCAGCAGACCCAGAGTCCGCAGCGGTATGGCTAATCATATTTGCCTTTCGTAGAAGAATATTCTTCCATCAGAGTGCGAGGACTGAACTGCGGTACGTCCGATAGTGACCGCAGCTTCTGGCGACGTTCAATAGATTGCCCGCTGGCCGAACCTCAGAAGCTAAGCCAGAGTCCGGGATCATTGCGCGACTGCTGCGGCAGATGCAAACACATCAGCCGGCATCGGCCGGTGCAGCTTCCACGTAATTGCGATGGGTCTCTCCCCAGAATGCTGCACGTAGTCCACCTGGCCTAGGCACGTGTACGGAACTGTCAGCCCGGTCTCGTCGTCCGCGGTGTCCCTTGTGAAGATCAGAATCCTTGAGCCGTGGGAGGCTCGGTCAAGATAGCGCTGTCCCGTCGGGCTGCCCGGCGAGGTAGCGTTCTGCGACTCCCAGTGGAACAGTTCAGGACTGATAGCGTAATCCTTGTACATCGTGGTCGCCGAGTGCTTCTTGTCGTCCTTGTTGAGGGTGACAAAGAAAGCGTCGGTAGCCGTCGCCAGACACCACGCAACACCTTCCCGGTGCTGGACGTTCTTTCCCTGTTCCAGCGACCCGTACTGCAGTGCCGCCAGAACCTCTTCACGCCGATAGGTGGCGTGCGAGAGCAGCGGGATGTGCTGCAGTCCTGCGCCAAGGCTTTTCGCTGCACGCTTCGATGCAGCCACTCCCATCCTCACCACCTGGCGGATCTCGCGGCACACAAACTGGTAGCCGCGCAGGTGGTCCAGACCGCCGTCGTACGTCTTGAATCCACCCCCGTCGTCCCAAATGGTGTAAAAGAGCATGCGTGCGAAAGCCTGCTCGCGCATGCCAAGCTCCGCGTAGCGGGGCGCGTCGGGCGCAACCAGCATCGAGTAGGCCGCGGCACGTTCCGCATCGTCCACATGAATCAGCGCAGCCATGCGGCCCAGAAGCTTCTTTTCTTCCCCGTCCGACAGCTCCTCGATTTTCCCGCTGAGCACGGTCTCCAGGGTTGATAACCCTTCGATCAGCCCTGCCTGCCGGAGGTAACCAGTCCACGAGTCCCTGGTGGAACGGTAAATGGTCTTCACATCGTTCCCCGACCGCTCCAGGTAGGCCTCCAGCTCGGTCTCGGCGTACGACGAAATATCCCGGACCAGCTGCGACCGGTTGAACCGCAGCTGTGCCTTGATGTTGTCCAGGACCACCTTCTGTGCCACCCGGTCCAGCACAATCTGCGAGCCGGACGGCAGGTATGGGAACTCGTTCTCGACAGCCTTCTCCAGCTCCTTGCGCCCGTAGCCGGTCAACGCCCCGTAGCGCAGATCAAAGCGGAACTCACGGCGCTGCTGGCCGATAAAGTCCAGGACCGTGAGCACCGCCTTGCTCTCCGCACGGCGAAGCCCGCGTCCCAGCTGCTGGAGGAAGACCGTGGCACTCTGCGTAGGCCGGAGCAGCAGGATGGTGTCCACCTGCGGCAGGTCAAGGCCTTCATTGAAAAGGTCGACGGCGAAGATGCAGTTGATCTCCCGCTGCCGCAGGCGCCTCAGGGCTACCTCCCGGTCAGCGTTGTCAGTAGTGCCGTCGACTGCGACAGAGGCAATACCGGCCCGGTTGAATACCTCGGCCATGTAGCGGGCGTGCTGGACGGAGACGCAGAAGCCGATGGCCCGCATCTGGTCGGTGCTGGTGACCTTGTCCCTAAGCTCGCGGATCACCTTGGCGGCGCGAGCATCGTTTCCGGTGTAGAGGGCGCTGAGCTGCTGGGTGTCGTAGTTGCCGCGCTTCCATTCCAACTGGCTGAGGTCGACGTCATCGGAGACGCCGAAGTAGTGGAACGGCACCAGCAGGTCAGCATCGAGAGCGTCCCAGAGGCGCAGTTCGCTGGCGGTGCGTCCGTCGAAGAACTGCTGAGCGACGTCGACGCCGTCCCCGCGTTCCGGTGTGGCAGTGAGCCCGAGGAGCTGCTGCGGGTTCAGGTGGTCCAGCAGGCGGCGGTAAGTGGGTGCCATGGCGTGGTGGAACTCATCGATAACGACGACGTCGAAGAAGTCTGGTTCCAGCTGCTCGATGCCAAGGGAGGAGAGCGACTGGACGGAAGCGAAGATGTGCTTCCACTCGTTCGGCTTGTGCTCCCCCACGTAGAGTTCACCGAAGGCGCCGTCCTGCATGACGTCGCGGTAGGTGCGCATCGCCTGCTTGAGAATCTCCTGCCGGTGGGCGACGAAGAGCAGCTTCAGACTTCTTCCGGCAGCTTCGCTTAGCCTTTTGTAGTCCAGAGCGGCGATAACAGTTTTTCCGGTGCCAGTGGCCGCGACCAGGAGGTTGTGGTTGAAGCCCTTGAGCCGCTCGGCTTCCAGGTCCTCCAGCATTTCCTCCTGATGCAAGAACGGCTGAACCTCAAGGCCGGTGGCGGCATCCGGAGCCGCAGTGCGACGTCCACCGTTGCGCTCCAGTGCAGCGTCCAGCTTTTCGCCGTCGCGCTCGGGGTCATAGCTCTGGAAGGCCCGCTGCTCCCAGTAGCTGTCGAAGGTAACCTCAAACTTCTGCAGGAGAGCGGGTGTTGCGACGGAACTGAGCCGGACGTTCCATTCCAGCCCGTCCAGGAGGGCAGCCTGGCTCAGGTTGGAGCTGCCTACGTAGGCGGTGTCGAATCCGGTGTTACGGCGGAACAGCCAGGCCTTGGCATGCAATCGAGTTGCCTGCGTTTCGTAGCTGATCTTTACCTCGGCCCCGTACCGGTTGACAAGCTCGTCAATGGCGCGGCGTTCGGTGGCGCCCATATAGGTGGTAGTGATGACCCGGAGCTTGGCACCGCGTTCCTTGAGTTGCTCGAGGGCGGGCTGGAGGAGGCGAAGGCCTGTCCAGCGGACGAATGCGCATAGCAGGTCTACGGTGTCGGCGGACTCGATCTCGGACCGGAGCTCCGCGGCAAGATTGGGCTCGTCCTTGCTGTTGGTCAGCAGCGCTGAGTCACTGAGCTTGGTGGCGGGGCGGCGTAGTTGTCGGCGCTTGAGCGCGTCCGAACGGTGGAGGGACTGGAGCTGCGACGGACCGGGGGCTATCTGGTCAGGTATCTCAAGTGCTCGTAGAAGACGGTTGGCAATATCAACTCGTTCTGCTGTCTTGGCAGCGAGGAGAGCTTGATGGATCGCACCGGCTACATGCCGGGCTAGAACGTCCGGGGAGTCTTCGTCCTCCACATCAGCGAAAACCGGTTGGAGCCCTTGCTGGGTATCCAGCAGCCGACGGAGCGAATCGGTGTTGAGCAATTCATACAAGCCCTGGGGCAGCTGCTTGGCCGCCTCTCCCCCAAAAAACTTAGTCACTGCGCCAGGGTATTGCCTTACAGCAGCTTTCCCAAAAATCTCGAACAAGTTACGCTCCTCTGACAATTGTCAGACCCGACTCTTATCCTGATGGTGCTTTTACAATTCCATAATTCAGTGGCTGTTGGGGGTTCCGGGATGTTGAAACAAACGCATTTGGAAGAAGTGGGGCCAGGGTCAAAGCAGGAGGCCGTCCTATGGTTGGAACCTAAGGGGCCTCTCCTTAACGTGCACCACGAGAGCGACTGGCATGTTATGCGGGCGAATCCGAAGCCAAAATTGAAATGTCCTGTGGAGGGCTGCAGCGTGACCCTCATAGCAGTCGATAGACAAGGCACCCGGCATTTGCGAAATGCTGCTGGTTCCATCGACTGCAAGCACTTCACCGCGCGCCAGCCGGACCACTCCACCAGAGGAGGTGGACCGATGTCGGCAGAACACCTCTGGTACCAACAGGAAATTGCTAAACAAGTGGGCAGACGCCCACATCTTCGAGTGACAATCGAGGACTACGCATCCAATGCCGACCTTGTTATTTTCAATACGGAGACAAGCCGGTCAATTGCCGTCGAGATCCAACGATGGGATACCGACATCGCTGAACGCACAAAGCACCGGCTGTCCCTTGGGCATGAAGTTATCTGGCTGATCACCGACTCTGCACAGTTGTCGCCCGACATGCAACGCCAGGTTTTCACGACCCGTGGCGCATTCATTCGCGTTCGAACATTTGACAAACCTTACCTGGCCCTCCATCCATGGGAGCTTGAGCCGAAGGAGCGCCGAGCGAAGCCTGTTATGGAAGTGTCTGGGACAACTGTCGGACTGAACCCGCTAACAGGCTGTCTTCAAGCACGTCCCATGCCGCTAATGCAGGTGCTCGTGGAAATACTTGACGGAAAGCGCGAGTGGCTGTTCCCCGGCGAGGCAATCTTCAAAGGATTGAGCGGGGCCGGCAGGAAAGGGGGAGCTTGGGCCCGCAACATCGACTACGTGAATGCACATATCCGAGCTTCCAAATTGGATATTCCACTGGTTCCTGAAACGTCACGGTACGGTCGAACCTCGACTCCAATTGCCAGGCCACAGTCCGTCCCGGGAGATAATGTACCCTGACTGTGACTCAGCCAGACTCCCCGTCCTGTAGCTTCAAAAAATGGACCCTGCGAAGCTCGAAGTTCCAATGGTGGATGGAGAAGCGGCACCGCATCTCCGGCCGCAAAGCTCTTTTGGCGCCGGCAGATGGACTGGTCTAGTAGCAAGCGGAACACTGGACCCCTAGCGATGACGGATCGGCAAACGCTTACTGTAAGTAGACTAAGATGCTGGGATTTAGCTGAGTGAACCTACACGAGCGCGTAAGAAGGCGGCAGCGTTTGAACCCGGACCAAGTAAATGGACTAATTTCGGCCCTCTCAGGCCTTCTCAGCGCGGTTCTTTGGCCGGCGATTGTAGTCGGCACCGCTATAAAGTTCGGCCCTGTTCTAGTGCGAAAGTTCGTCGATTCTGATTCGGTGACTATCAAGGCGGCTGGCATTGAGGCCTCCTTCCAAAAAGGGCAGGTCGAGATGGCCGCCGCTCTTGGGGCCGCAGCCAACGCAAAAAGAGCAGGAGAAGATTCCGTGGATGCAAAGGCAATTGCAGCTGACATCGAAGAAGCGTTGCCAGACGCGGAAGCATTTGCTCGGATCACGAGGTCCGCTGTCTTGTGGGTTGATGACCGGCCAGAAGGTAACTTGTATGAGCGGAAGGCCTTGGAGGCTATGGGTGTACGAGTTGAGCTCGCTCGGTCGACCTCGGAGGCACTTCAACAAGCGAAGCACCGCGCCTATGACCTCATAATCTCGGACATGGGCCGGCCGGGGGACCCCCTGGCTGGTTACACACTGCTAACGGAACTACGCCGCTCTGATAGTGACACCCCTTATCTGATCTACACAGGGTCCCGTACCGATGAGCATGCCAGAGAGGCCATCGAGCGTGGCGCTTTGGGCAGTACAAACTCCCCGCAGGAGCTGATCCGAATGGTCTTCCACGCGCTCAGGAGGCCTCCCGTAGGGCGCTAACTTCGTGCAACATGCCTGTGTCGGGTCGGCAAGGCATGGAGTTGGGCAGGGCATAAATTCCGCTGTCATGGTCCGGCAGTTGAAGCCCCTCGAGCGACCACCAGGCGCGAAACCAAGACGACTTCGCGTAAATTGAAATGAAAGAGATGAATGTTGCCTAACCGCCCGCAGACTATACAAATTTTCCTGCCTCAAGGTGATCCTGCTGGCATTCGGATGGCCGAGATAACGACTCGGACGGTGCGTGTGTTCGATGTACCCCGCACACTGCTTACCGACTTTTTAAGGGTGCCTGAGGCCGGCCAAGTTGGGCTCTATTTTCTTTTCGGATCTTCCGAAGAGTCGTCTAACGTTTGTTACATTGGCCAGACCGGCAACGTCGGCAGCCGATTAAAGCAGCACACTGCGACCAAAGACTATTGGGAGCGAGCGTTGGTCGCGGTGTCGTTGACCAATACTTGGACCGACACTCATGTCGGCTACATGGAATGGCAGGCGATAGACAAGGCCATCCGGGCGGATCGATTCAGACTCATGAATGGTAATGGCGCATCGAATCGTCACACGCCGGCTCCATTGGAAGCCGACTGCAACGAGTATTTGGACACAATTTCCGTCCTCCTCACCACACTCGGTTTTCCGGTAATGGAACCGATCCAGAAGAAAGAACTTGACTCTACTTCCGAGGTGTCGACCGGCACTTCAACGCCTACCCTTTCATTTTCCCGTCCAGGATGCGAGGGGAAGGGGACTCTGACTGCGGAAGGTCTAATAGTCGCAGCAGGTTCGTATGGCCGCGCCACCGAGTCCGAAAGCTGCCCGGCGTGGATCGTGAACCTCCGGCGCAAACTCGTAGAAAGTGGTGTCGCCCGGCTTACGAACGACCGGCTGGTCCTAGTGAAGGATCACCTATTCAATAGTCCAAGCGCCGCGGCCGCAACACTCGTTGGCCGATCAATAAACGGAAGGACATCCTGGAAGAATGCTTTCGGAAAGACACTTGATGAGTTGGAGCGGATGCGCCTCGATTCGGTCGAAGACACCGATTCAGAAAACCTGCAGTAGCCTCAAGCACCTGGTGGAGCGGAGGGCCGCGCGGTCCTGGCTACCCTAAAGCCGCCGCTGCTGAAACATCGGGAACGACTCCCGCACTCTGTCCGCCGTCTCGACAGAAACCCCCACCGTCCGCACGCCGGCTTCGAGCCCAAGATCAGCCTCAACAACCCCCATCGGATCCACCAGCACACTCCGCCCCACCGACACCGGCGGCGCCTGGCACACCCCCGCCACGTACACGCTGTTTTCAATCGCCCGCGCCGCGTTCAGCGCCAGCCACTGCTCCGTCTTATGCTCACCCGGCACCCAGGACGAGCAGACCAGCAGGACCTGCGCCCCGGCGTCGGCCAGTGATCTGGCCAGCTCCGGGAACCGCAGGTCGTAGCAGGTCATCAGCCCGAAGCGCATTCCCCCCGTGCTCGAACACCACCGGGTGAGTGGACGGTCCGGGCTTGATGAACTCCGACTCCCCAAAGCCCTGGGCGTCGAAAAGGTGGATCTTCCGGTAGAAAGCCAGTCGGCCGCCGTCGGGCCCGAAAGCCACCAAAGTGTTATACGCCCTGCCGGGATCCTCCGAGGATTCGACCACGCCCGCCACCACCGCGATACGGTGGCGGCGGGCGATGGCCGCAAGCTCCATGCAGACAGGCCCGTCCAGCGACTCGGCCACCGCGGAAACGTGGCGTCCACCTTCTTCTTTTCGTAGGTGGCGTACTCCGGGAAGGCGACCAGTCCGGCGCCGTCGCGCGCGGCCTCGGCGGTGAACCGGTCGATCGCGGCGAGGTTCGCGCGGACGTCGGCGCCCGACTCCAGCTGCCCCAGCGCTATCCTCACAAGGATCCTTCCTCAGGCCCCAACGGACCACAGAACAAACTAACCAGAATTGCGCCGATCACGGGGACCACCACGTTGGACACCGGGGTCAGCTGCTGCCCGGCCCGGCGCTGGCGCAGGCGCACATAGTGGAACACCACAGAGGCGTTCACCAGCGTGAAGGCGGTGAAGGCACCGACGTTGATGAACGACGTCGACGTGGCCACGTCCAGGAAGATCGCGATCAGGCCGATGATGCCGGTGATCACCAGGTTCACCACCGGGGTGTGGAACTTTTCGCCGAGCCTGCCAAAGACGGCCTTGGGCAGGTACGGAGTCGCGGCCCATCGCGTACAGCAGGCGGGAGGCGCTGGCCTGCGCGGGCAGGCCAGAGGCGAATTGCGCCACCACCAGGCCGGCCAGGAACACGGCGCCGAACAGCTGGCCGCCGATCTGCAGGGCGATGGAGCTGGCCGCGGATGCCGGGTCCTCGAAGACGCCGCCGGGGTGCACCAGCTGGGTCACGTAGGACACGGCCACGAAGATGGCGATTAGCGCGCTTCCTCGCGGCCATGCCATCGCCGTTCCGAGCATCGGCACTGCGATAGCGATAGAGGGGTGTGTGGGCCACCTGTCTATGGCCATCCAGCACGTGGAGCACGAGCAATAACGGAGTTCTCCCGTCCGCCAGGTTCAGCAGCTAATTAGCGTGCTGTAGCGGGCTGCCAGCGCATGCGAAGCTGTCGAAAGCCATTACGAGGGCGTGTACGCTCGGCCTGAGAGAGCACCCGCCGAGGAAGCGGTGAACAGAAAGAATGCAGATGGCTAACGAACAGTTCGACAACGATCAAGACGAGGCGTCCGCCTCATCGCGGCCGGCCCCCGACATGGAGATAGCGCGCGAGGTTGGTGAGGTCATTAGCCACATGCTCGGAGACGGTCGGTCGGTCATCGACCCGACTGCTACGATCTGGACAGCCGAAGCAGCTGAGGACCTTCGGTCCAGGATCGGTGACAACCCCATCCTTGGCTCGGGTCAGGGACAATGGGACAAGCTCGACCAGCAGCTCCAAGGCGCGCCACGTGAGGTTGTGCTTCTTGCAGCCGAGATCGTCTTCCTGCGCGAACATCCGCTGACCTCGGTCCTGCCCGAGACTCGAAGAGCTCACGTCAATGGGGTTCTCTCGCGCATCGACCCGCCCGTGACGATTCCGGCGCGGATGTCAACATGGCTCGCTCGCCCGACCGGGACCGCTGGGTTCGAACCAGGCTCCTGGTACAACGGCGCGATGTGGCGGCACGTCACCTGGACCGCTTCCTTCGTACGCTACTGGCACGGTCTACCCGAGGGCGAGCGCGAGGCCGCACGGACCGATCCGTGGAAGCTACAGCAAGCCATGCTCTCTTCTGGTAACGACCGGTCCGACATCCGTAACGCGCTGCAGTTCCTAGCCCGTCCGGACGTCTTCGAACCAATTGCATCGGCGGCAATGAAGCAGAAGATTCGCGACGGACTTGCCGACCGAATCGGAGGAGCGACCGGCAGCGACCCGGTTTCGATCGACCGTGACCTGCTGGCTATTCGCAGCTCTCTGGCCCGCTCGGTCGAGGGACCATTCCACTTCTGGACCCCGGGAGTCGTAGAGCTTTGGGACTCTTCAGCCGGCGAAACCACTCCTCCTGCCGCCGAAGTCGCCGCGTTGGCCGAACCTCGTCCCCGGCACTACTGGCTCTACTCTCCTGGAGCGCAAGCCTCAGAGTGGCCGGAGTTCTCGGCCAGCGACATCATGGCTATCGGATGGGATGAGCTGGACAACCTGGCTTCGTACCCGAACCGGGAGGCAATCCGCCAGGCCCTCGACGTCGAGGAGAGAGGCGGTTCAATGAGGAACGCCGTCCTGGCGTTATGGCAGTTCCAGAACGAGATCGCCGTGGGCGACATCGTCTACGCCAAACGCGGGCGCCGTGAAATCGTCGGTCGCGGCGAGGTCACCTCCGGCGGACGGTTCGAACCGGACCGTGCATCGTTCCGCCATGTCCGTTCGGTGAAGTGGACTCACACGGGGTCCTGGGAGCACCCCGGGGACGCTGCAACGAAAACGCTTACCGACATCACGACGTACCGCGACTACGTCGAAAGACTTGAGGCTCTTGTCACCGGCGAGGTTGAGCCGGGGCCGCCCCTCCCGGTGACGCCACTCCCGTCCTACGACAGGGCCGCGTTTCTCAGCGAGGTCTATCTATCCGAGGCCCGCTACGACCGGCTGCGTTCCTTGCTGCTGCGAAAGAAGAACGTCATCCTCGCCGGTCCACCCGGCGTCGGAAAGACTTTCGCGGCCAAACGCCTCGCATACTCGATCCTGGGCCTGAAGGATCCGAACAGGGTCCAGACGGTTCAGTTCCATCAGAGCTATTCCTACGAAGATTTCATGATGGGCTACCGGCCCACCGAGACAGGTGGATTCACGCTCTCTGAGGGAGCGTTCTACAGGTTCTGCGAGGACGCCCGCGCCGACGACGATGACCGGCCCTACTTCTTCATCATCGACGAGATCAACCGTGGCAACATTTCCAAGATCTTCGGGGAGCTACTCATGCTCATCGAAGCCGACAAGCGCGGACAAGACCTACGCCTGGTCTACAAGAACGAGACCTTCTCTGTCCCTGCGAACGTTCACATCATCGGCATGATGAATACAGCAGATCGCAGCCTAGCTGTACTCGACTACGCACTGCGCCGTCGATTCGGTTTCTTCGAAATGACCCCCGGTTTCGATTCGACCGGCTTCGCCAGGTGGCGGCAGGAGGCCGGCAGCCCCACCCTCGACCGCCTCGTCGCCGCCGTCGTTGAGCTCAACAGGATCATCTCCGATGACCCAGCACTCGGCCAGGGATTCACGATAGGGCACAGTTATCTCACTCCTCCTGCAGGCAGCCACGCCGACGACGCATGGCTGTACTCCGTCGTTGAGGACGAACTCATTCCACTGATCGACGAATACTGGTTCGACGAGCCCTCCAAAGCCGCAGAATGGGCAGGCAAGCTTCGGAGCGCCGTCGAATGACCGACCACTCGATCCTCATCCGCAACGTGTACGTGATGATGGCGTACGCATTCCGGGCCATCCGCAGCGATGGTCACGACCGAATTGCGGCCGAGCGATTCGACCACCTTCACGACCTTTTAGCGGAGATCCTGGTGCGTGGGATCGGCGCACAGGTAAAGCGTGGCCTTCACAGAGACTACCTTCAGAACAGCGACGAGATCGCCACCGTACGCGGCCGAATCGATGTCACCCGCACCCTTGCCTCTCGGTCGACCTCCCGGGGTCGGCTGGTGTGTGAGTTCGACGAGTACGAACCAGACACACCCCATAATCAGGCATTGAAGTCGGTCATTGTGCTCCTCATCCGCCAAAGCGAAGTCGCCGTGGCGCGCAAAGATGCGCTGCGGCGGCTTCTGCCTTACTTGGACGCCGTGACGCTTGTCCCACCGATGTCGATCCGGTGGGACATGCTCACCTACCACCGCGCCAACGCCACTTACCGACTGCTGCTCGGCGTCTGCGAGCTGATCGTCCGTGGGCTCCTCCCCACTCAGGACTTAGGAACTTCGAAGCTCACGTCGTGGGTTTCCGATGATGCGATGAGCGCCCTGTACGAACGGTTCCTTCGCGAGTACTACTCGGTCCACCATCCCCAGCTCTTCTCCGGCGCGCCCACCGTTGATTGGGACCTCGATGAGCCACGCGGCCAGAGCTTGCAATTGCCCTTGATGCGTACCGACGTCACTCTCCGCAACCGCGGCCGTACTCTCATCATCGACGCGAAGTACTACAGCCATTCAATGCAGACCGGGGCATGGGGCAAGGCGACCGTCCATTCTACGAATCTCTACCAAGTGTTTTCATATGTGAAGAACGAGGACACCCGGCGCGACGGCTCCGTTAGCGGACTGCTTCTCTACGCGCGGACTGATGCCGTTGAGCAGCCCGATCTGGACGTCGTAATCCAAGGCAATCGGATAGGCGCGCGAACCCTCGATCTCAACCGACCCTGGGAGTACGTCAGCGCCCAGCTTGAAGACATAGTCGGATGGATTGAAGACTGAGTCGCTTTTCTTGCTCGCTGGCTCTGTCGCGATGGCACGGCCCCTGACTTCATCGACGAGTCAGTCGGGAGTTAAATCGGTCGATCCAGGGCTGTGGGGCGAGGAGCAACTATACGGGGAAGTTCTTTTCGCCCGGTAGACCAACCGGCCGAGGCAGGTTCTTATACTGCGCCCCCTCGTCTTCCTGGACAGCCTCGAGGGGTTCGTGAGCCAAGACGTCGGTGTGGGGAAGCGTGACTAATGGGTCTCAAACCTGGCACATGGGGAACTACAACTACGCGCCCGCCCTGGCGAACGTCTGGGTAATGATTGCGGCGGCGGTGTCGATAGCCGACTGGACGCTCCCGTCTGCCAGGCCCCGCCCGGCGAAGGTGTTCACCTCGATGCTGAGATTGCCTCTTCTCGCTCCGAGGCGGATGTACCAGTGGAACTGGCCGTCCCCCACGGAGTATTTGAAGGCGTAGCCGGAGTCCGCGTCGATCCCTGCTGTGATGGGCGTGACCGACGACCACGCGGTCTCGCCTTGGCCTTGGACGTTCGCCCGGATGGTGCTGCAGTCCGCCAGCGCCGCGGCCCTGGCGTCGAAGGGGCTGGGCTGCTCGGTCGAGGTGCCTGTGCTGATGACAGCCACGTCGAACATGATCGCCTTGTCACTGCCGGAGCCGATCCCGTGCGCCGTGGTCGCGTTGCCCGCCAGGGCGCCGTAATAGGAAGCGTCATCGAAGGTACAGCTGCCGGGCATGGGGGCGGACGAGACTCCGGCCATCCTTGTCACGGCGCGGGAATCGGTCGGGCTCAGGTAGAACGTTTCCCCTGCTGGTCCGGTGAGGTTCCTGAGCATGCCTTCGAGTTCTTGCGGGGTGCGGGCGCCCGGCGGTATGGGCTGCGGGCCTTCGTTTTTGAGCGACTCGGCGATGAGGTCGCGGGCAAAGCCCGCCATGACGTCCATGGCGCGTGCCGTGGTGTCGGAGTTGACGGGCCAGAGGGTGGTGTTCAGGTCGATGGCGATCGTGCCGGCGAGCACCTGCATCCCGCCGGTGCCCATGTCCTGCGCCCCGAGGCACTTGGCCTTCTGGGTTGTCGCGTAGGACTTCTCGCCCACCGGGGGTGCGGTGACCAGCAGGGCGGTGTAGGGCGGGCCAGAGATGCTCTGCCCTGCGCGGTTGTCGGTATAGGTGCGTTCGAACTGTGCGCATTTGGAGAGCAGGGGGTCGGTGTAGTCGAAGTCCGCCTTGGCGAGCCTCTCCCCGGCGGCACTCCTGATCGTGAACGCGATGACTAGTGTCTGCGAGCCCGGGGCGGCGGCCACGGGCATCTGGCCCGCCGTGATGCTTGCGCTCGTGTCCAGATAGCGCAGCTGGGTGTCGGTGTCCTCGTGCAGCCGGAACGGGGAGCATTCGGCTGGGATCGTCGTGCTGGTGACAGTGGTCCCCTGCAGGGCCATGTTGCCGCGGACGCTGGCAGGGTCGCGTACCTGCCCCTGGATGCTGCGGGACTGGACCACCGTCGTCGCGATGTCCGCGAGCTGCTGGTCCGTGTAGACCACGGACGGCATGGTGGTGGCCGGGGATGCACTGACTGAAGGGGGCGGCGTCGTCGGGCTGCCCGTCGGTGCTGTGCTGCACCCGGCGAGGGCCAGCAGGGCCACGGCGCACCCGGCCGCCCAACGGCGGCGCACCTCGGATTGGACGGCACTCATCTCCTGCTCCCCGACTGCACCTGTCCCGGCCTACTGGCCGGCCTTGGCGAAGACCTGGCTGATGACCGCGGCCATGTCATCGGCTCCGGGCTGCAGGTCGGCCTCGGTGTTCTTGATGGCTTCCAGCTCCACGGTCAGGCTGCCCTTCCTGGCCCCCACAAGCAGGTGCCAGACTCGCCCGTCCGGGTGCTCATGGGCGACGGCGTACGCCGAGTCCGCGGCCACGTTCAGGCTGAGGCGGTGGAGGGACGTCCACTGGCTCAGGCTGCCGCTGGTCCCCACGCCCGTGAAGACCTCTTCCTGGATGGTTGGGCAGTCCCGCAGGGTTGCGGCGCGCGCATCGAAGGGGTACGGCGTGGACGCCGTTGTGGGCATGCTGACCAGCCGGACCATGAGATAGTCCATCTTCGTGGACCCCGGAATCTCCGCTTGGGCGGTGGTGGAGCCCAGGAGCGAGGAGAAGTAGGCCCCGTCGCTGTAGGTGCAGGCCGGCAGAGACGGCGGCGCCTTGGGGGAGGCGGGGGAAGCACCAGGAATGGCGCGGATGACGGTGCCCGACGCCATGTCCGCCGTGGCCCCGTTCGGACCCGTGATGCTTTGGAGCAGATCGGTCAGCTGCTCAGGGGTCTTGGCGTTCGCGGGCGGGGGGCTCACGCTGGGTGGGTTCAGGGCGGCCTCGTCGATCAACTGCTGGGCGATGCTGGTCATCGAGTTCAGGGCGGGCTGGGCGTCGGCCTCGGAGTTCAGGGGCGAGACGCTCAGCCCCATGCTGATGGAGAGCGTCCCGGCCAGGACCCGCAGGCCCACACTCCCGAACGTCGCCGAGGGGCTCATCACCGCGTACGCCTTCTCCCCCACCACGGGAGGCTTGAGGAGCATGACCTTGTAGGAACTGCTGCTGCCTTGCGACTCGTAGGACAGATCGAACTGGCCGCAGCGGGAGACAAGATCGTCGGTGTAGTCGAAGTCGGCTTTGGCGAGCACATCCCGGGGGGCGCTGCGGATCGTGAACAGGATCGTGGTGGTCGGGCCGGATTCACCGGCTATCGGTACGGGACCGCTGGCGAAGTTCATGCCCAGGTCATTGAGCGCCTCGTCCATGGCAGGCAGGTGGAACGCGCCGCATTCCGCGGGCTGGGCCGTGGCCCGGGTCAGCGGGTAGGGGCGGGATTTGAAGGCGGTTCGCAGCTGCTGGCTGTCGTACATGAATTCCGGGCGCTGGCCGCGCTGCTGCAGCATCGCAGCACCGATCGCGGTGAGCTCCTGGTCGGTGAAGACTTTCGAAGGCAGCGCCGCAGGAACGGCCGAGGTGCTCGCAGGCGCGGCCGAGGCGCTCGACGTGGCACTCGTCCCCGGAGTCGCCGACGTCTGTGCCGGCGTCGGCGGGCTGGAGGAGCAGCCCGAGAGGGCCAGCGTGGCGACGGCCGCAGCCACCGCCACACGGGACAGCGTCCGCAGACGCCGACTCCTTAGGCACCCGGCATGAAGATCACGCATCATCGCGCTCCGTTGGAGGGGACCACCAGGACGGGACACTGTGCGTGGTTGACAACCTGGGTGGAGACCGAGCCCAGGTGCAACCCGGGAAATCCCCCATGACCCCGGGAGCCGACAACAATAAGATCCGCATCCTTGGCAGCGTCGAGAATTGCCGTAGCAGGTGAATGGGTGCCTACAAGCTGCCCTGTTGCGGTCACACCATTATCTTCGGCGGACTTCACTGCCTCACCCTGGAGCGTATGTGCGATGCGCTCCAGAGACTCTTCGGCGGCAATCTCGCCCGCCGCCGTTTCCAGGACAGCCGGATACCACGCCATCGGCGGCCTATTCCAGGCCGTGACTAAGCGGAGCCGGCCGTTTCGCTGCCGCGCCTCATCCATGGCCCAGTCCAGCGCTGCCTGGGAATTTTCAGAACCGTCAAAACCGACAACAATCAAGAACGAACCCGTACTGGTCACTTGTCTTTCCTTCCACTGCCCCGCTGTGCCCTACCGCCCAGCGGTTAGGCTTCCTCGTGCCGGGTGACCGTCCCCGCGGTGTCACCGCCATCGATGACGAATTCGGCCCCGGTAACAAACGAGGATTCGTTGGAAGCCAGGTACAACACCAGGTCCGCAACTTCCCCCGGATGGCCTATGCGGCCCAGTGCCACGTGACTCATGTCCGATTGGATGTCAGCCGTCATGGGCGTGGAGATGACCCCGGGATGGACGGAGTTGACCCTGATGCCGTGGGGTCCCAAATCCAGCGCAGCGCTCTTGGTGAGTCCGCGCACGCCAAACTTCGAGGCCGTGTATCCGGGGATCTGCTCATAGCCGCGGATGCCGGCGATCGAGGAAATGTTAATGATCGATCCGCCTTTGGTCTGCTTCAGCGCCGGGATGGCGGCCTTGATCCCGTTGAACGTGCCGGTCAGGTTCACGGCGATGACAGTGTTCCACTGTTCCAACGTGTAATCCTCAATGGAGGCGAAGTTCACGATGCCGGCATTGTTTACCAGGATGTTGAGGCCACCGAACGTTTCGACGGCGGCGGCCACCGCTGCCTCCCAGTCCTGCGGGCTGGTTACATCGAGGTGGGCAAAGAGAGCTCCGGAGCCGATACGTTCCGCCGTTTCCTTTCCTGTCTCGTCCAGGATGTCACCGATGACCACCTTCGCGCCTTCGCCATGCAGCCGGGATGCCACCGCAGCTCCAATACCGCGTGCACCCCCGCTGACCAGTGCTACTTTGTCAAGGACCCGTTCCATGTGGTGCTCCTTCGGTGATGCTGACCGTCACCTGGCCGCGCAAGGGCCAGCGTGCATATAGAGTCCGCTCCCGTCTGCGATGGTTCTATCGGACGTCCATTCCGGTCCGGGTAGTAGAGTCCAAGGTCCCCGGGGCCCTCCCGCAGCGCAGCAGCGTTGTACACGATCTGCAGCGAGGGTCTTTTGTCCCTGTCCCCCCTTCACGCGCAGGTATCTACTGGTGGGACACTGGCCCTTACGCGGGACCTTTCCTGTATCGAAACTGGAGGACTGTCATGTCTGATCTGCTCAAATGGTCCCCTTTTGCATCCCGGTGGACCTCCCCCTTCAACACCGTTTTGCGTTCGCCGGCGGACCTGCTGGACTCCATGGAGCGCATGTTCCAAACGCCGGTCAGCCCCGCCCCCATCCGGGTCGAAGAGTTCGTCGACGGTAAAACCCTTGTAGTTCGTGCCGAGATGCCCGGCGTAGATCCTGACAAGGACGTTGAGGTCACCATGGATGACGGGTTCCTGAGGATCCGCGCCGAACGCCAGGAAAAGGAAGAACACAGGGACAAAGGCAGCTACCGGTCAGAGTTCCGCTACGGGTCCTTCAGCCGGAACATCCCGCTCCCCGACGGGGTAAAGGAAGAAGACATCAAAGCCAGCTACACCAATGGAGTCCTGGAAGTCCGCGCCCCGCTGCCCGAACAGGCCCAGGCGGCGGAACCGAAGAAGCTCCCCATTACCCGCGGGTAACGAGGAAAGCCCCGTCCCAGACGCGGCGCCCGGAAGGAGCGGACATGAGGGAACAGCATTCCCCGACGCTGCGGTTTCTCGGCGCGATCGACACCGTGACCGGTTCCAGATACCTGATCGGTTCGCAAGAGCGCCGGGTCCTCATCGAGTGCGGGCTGTTCCAGGGCTACAAACACCTGCGCGACCGTAACCACGTGCCATTCCCGATCAGTCCCGCGAACATCGACGCCGTTGTCCTCACCCATGCCCATCTGGATCACAGCGGCTATATCCCGGCGCTGGTGCGTGACGGTTTCCACGGCCCTGTCTACGCGACCTCTGGCACAACCGAACTGTGCACCCTCCTGCTTCCCGACAGCGGCTACCTCCAGGAAGAGGAAGCCCGCTTTGCAGATCACAGGGCATCGTCAACCCACCATCCGCCATTGCCCCTGTACACCGCGGAAGACGCCGTCCGATCACTCGACAGCTTCAAAACCCGGGGCTTCGACACGCCGTTCCCCCTGCCCGGGGGCATCGAAGCAACGTTCCTTCCCGCCGGCCACATCCTCGGCGCCGCACAGGTGCACCTCAAACTCGCCGGCAGGACGATCCACTTCACCGGCGATCTGGGCCGCACCCACGACCCCCTGATGCACCCGCCCCGCGAGCTCGAGCCCGTCGACGTGCTGGTCACGGAATCCACCTAC
The DNA here is from genome assembly GCF_040702335.1 of Pseudarthrobacter sp. NPDC080039. Lineage (NCBI taxonomy): Bacteria > Bacillati > Actinomycetota > Actinomycetes > Micrococcales > Micrococcaceae > Pseudarthrobacter > Pseudarthrobacter sp. NPDC080039. Next base: position 388,511 of record NZ_JBFBKY010000002.1, read on the forward strand.
GGCAACAGGGCACATCCGGAGGGAAACCCCGAAGCCGAACTCGGCGAAATCATCAGCCGCGTGGCCAAACGACACGGAGTCATCATGATCGCCGCGTTCGCCGTCGGCCGGGCCGAAACAGTCCTGCTGCACCTCTCGCGCCTCCTGGCAAGGCACGCGATCCCTGCCATCCCGATCTACCTCAACAGCCCGATGGCCATCGACGCGTCCGACATGTACCAGCGCCACCGCGAAGAACACAAGCTCAAACAATACGAATTCGAAGCCATGTACAAAGTGGCGGTTCCCATCCGAAGCGCAGACGAATCCAAATTGCTCAACCTCCGCGGCGGACCCATGATCATCATCTCCGCCAGCGGAATGCTCACCGGCGGCCGGATCCTGCACCACCTCGCGGCCTACGGACCGGACCGGCGCAACGCCATCATCCTCAGTGGATATCAAGCCGGCGGAACACGGGGAGCATCGCTTGCCGCAGGTGAAAAGCACCTCCGCATCTACGGACAAGACATCGACATCGAGGCAGAAGTCATCCAAATGGAAGGACTCTCCGCCCACGCCGACTCCAACGAACTGATCCAATGGATGAAGACCGCCGCGCGGGCGCCAGCCATGACCTACGTCACGCATGGAGAGCCAGACGCCTCAGACGCCCTCCGGGCCCGCATCAAACGCCAACTTGGATGGAGAGCCCGCGTTCCCGAGCACCTGGAAACAATCTCCCTCGAATCCCCCCGATAATCCGACCGCAGCGAGCCGTTTGCGAAGGGCGCGCCCGGAAACAGCCGGACGCGCCTCTCCCGCGCAGGGAACCGGCAACCCGGTTCAGGTCCTGATTCAGTCGACGAGGACCGGCTGCTTTTCACCGTCAGAAGACGTAACCCCGCCCGTCGGCTTCCCCGACCGGTGGTTCATCCAGCACCCGACAGCCAGCACCGCCACGAGCCCGAACGTACTCAGCAGCTGCGGCCGCGAATCCTCGCCGATGAAGCCCACCGTGAAGATCGCCGCCAGGATGACCAGGCCAAGCGAAGTGAGCCACGGGAAGCCGGGCATCCGCAGCGGAAGCGCCGTCCCCTCGCGGTCGGCACGGAGGCGCAGCGCAAGCTGGGCCAGCAGCGCGGACGTCCACACCAGCAGGCACGTCGAGCCCACGATGTTGAGCAGGACCGGAAGCACCTTCTCCGGGAACATCAGCTCCAGCACCACCGTGACCACGCCGAAGGCAACGCTGGCCAGGACCGCGGCCACCGGAACCCGGGCCTTCGACACGGAAGCGAGCCAACGTGGTGCTTCGCCGCGCTCGGCCAGGGAGAACGCCATCCGGGACGCACCGTAGAGGTTGGCGTTGAGCGCAGACAGCAGCGCCGCGACAGCAACCAAAGTGATGGCGGTCGCTGCACCCGGCATGCCGGCAGCGTCCAGCACCGCGGCGAACGGGCTCTTCAGCCCCGCCGAACCCACGGGAACCACGGCGGCGATCACGAAGATGGCGCCGATGTAGAACACCAGAATCCGCCACAGTACCGTCCGGACCGCCTTCTTCACACTATGTGCAGGCTCAGCCGTCTCGGCCGCCGCCACGGACACGATCTCGGTGCCGCCGAACGCGAACGCCACCACGAACAGCGCCGTGGCAATCCCGGCAAAACCACTCGGCGCGAAACCGGCGCCCCTGAAGTTGGACAGGCCCGGCGACTGAACGCCCGGCACCAAGCCGAACAGCAGCGCAAAGCCCACCAGGAGGAACCCGACGATCGCCGCCACCTTGAGCAGGGCGAACCAGAACTCGAACTCGCCGAAGTTCTTCACGCTGGTCAGGTTCACGGCGGTGAGCACGACGATGAACACGAAGGCCATCAGCCACACCGGCAGGGCCGGGAGGATGGTGGCCAGCAGGCCGGCCGCGCCGAGAGCCTCAGCCGCGATGACCACCACCAGCTGCAGCCACCACAGCCAGCCCACGGTGGCGCCAGCCACCGGGCCGTAGGCCTTGGCGGTGTAGACGGAGAAGGCGCCGCTGTCCGGATTGGCTGCCGCCATCTCGCCGAGGGCCCACATCACCAGGATGATGAGCGTGCCGGCCACGAGGTAGGAGATCAGCACCGCCGGGCCGGCGGCCTGGATGCCGGCGCCGGAGCCGATGAACAGCCCGGCGCCGATGGCGCTGCCCAGGCCCATCATCGTCAGCTGCCGGGGTTTCAGGGCCGCGCCGAGGGCGCGGGCAGACGTCGTTGTCTGGTGTTCCATAAAGGGGATTCCTCTTACTTGGTAGGTGGAACGGAATGGGAAAAGGATCAGAGAATTGCCAGGGCCGCGTGGGCTGCGAGGAGCCGGAGTACGCGGTTGTTGGAGGCAGGATCGGCAACGGTGATCCGCATGCCGTCGCCCGTGTACGCCCGGACCAGAATCCCGACGGCATCGAACGCATCCACGAGCAAGGCCAGAAGCGGGGCGTCGGCGCGGATCCACAGGAAGTTGCCCTGGCTCGGCTGCAGCGTCCAGCCCTGCGCCGCCAGCTCGGCTGCCATCCGGGCGCGCTCCTGCTTCACCAGGGAGACCCGCGCGGCCATCTCCTCCCCCGCGTCCAGCGACGCGATGGCCGCCTTCTGCGCCAGCGCGCTCACGCTGAAGGGCAGGGCGGTGCGCCGCAAGCCTTCGGCGATTGCCGCCGTCGTAATGGCATAGCCGACGCGCAGGCCGGCGAGCCCGTAGGCCTTGGAGAAGGTGCGCAGGATGCAGACGTTCGGGTATCGGCGGTAGAGCGCCAGGGAATCGGGGCCGCTGCCGGCGTCGGCGTACTCCACGTAGGCCTCGTCGATCACCACCAGGATGTCGGAGCGGATGGACTGCAGGAAGGCCTCGAGGCGGCGGTGGCTGATGGGCACGCCGGTGGGGTTGTTGGGGGTGCAGAGCAGGATCACCCTGGTGCGGCCGGTGACGGCGGCGGCCATGGCGTCCAGGTCGTGGCCCTCGGCCTCGTCCAGCGGGACGCGGACCGGCCGGGCGCCGGCCAGCTCCACCAGGATGGGGTACGCCTCGAAGGAGCGCCACGCGAACACCACCTCATCCCCGGCGTCGCACAGTCCGGTGATGATTTGCTGCAGGACGCCCACGCTGCCGGGCCCCACCGCCACCTCCGCCGCGGTGACGCCCAGGTGCCGGGCGATCCGTTCGCGGAGGCCGACGGCGGCCATGTCCGGGTAGCGGTTCATCCGGCCGGCCGCCTCGGCCACCGCGGCCACGGCTGCGGGCAACGGGTCGTAGTGGCTTTCGTTGCTGGCGAGGGCGGCGATGTCCGCGCCTGCGCCGCGCCGGCCGGGGACGTAGGACAGCAGGCCGGTCACGGCGCCCCGAATGGTGGGGAGCGCGGTGTCCGGAAGGACGGCGGCCGGGTCGGCCGCAATCTGATCAAGGCTCATGAGGACCGATCATGATTGTGACCCCAGCCACAATGCAAGATACCCTCAACGCATTGGGACTTCTGCTCAACTTCTAGTACCCCTGGTGAAAATATGACCATCGCAACCTCCCGCGCCCTCGATTCCCTGGACGGCAGGATCATCCTGGCCCTCGATAAGGACCCCGAAGCCAGCGCCCTGGCACTCTCCCGGACACTCGGCGTCGCCCGCAACACCGTCCACGCCCGGCTGGCGCGGCTGGAGCGCAGCGGCGCGCTCCGCACCTTCAGCCGCAGGCTGGACCCCGCCGCCCTGGGCTACGAACTCACGGCCTTCCTCTCCCTGCACATCAGCCAAACGCGCGCCGGCTCGGTGGAAAACGGCCTCGCCGCGATCCCGGAGGTCATCGAGGTGCACGCCACCGCCGGCGACGCGGACCTCATGGCCAAGGTGGTGGCCCGCGGCACCAGCGACCTCTACCGCATCACCAACCAGATCCTGGAGATCGACGGCATCCAGCGCACCAGCACGGCCATCTCGGTGCTGGAACTCATGCCACCCCGCTTCGACGGACTCCTGGCCCGGCTGTCCGAGCAGGAATCCCGCGCAGCCGACTAAACCCGGGTGATCCACGCCACAACTGGGCAGATTCTCAGTTTCCGCTGCTTCCGCTGCCAAAAGTCCCAGCCGGATGTTTGCGTGTTGCCGATCTGAATGTCGGGGCGCACGATTCCTGCATGACTTTACTTACCGTCTCCGGCCGCGTGGCACAGGTTCTCAGCAGCTATGCCAGCGACTTCTTCGGCGTCATGGGCAACGGCAACGTCTACTTCCTGGACGCCGCGGAGCAGCTGGGCCTGCGCTTCACCCCGGTCCGGCACGAGGGCGCGGCCATCGCCGCCGCCGACGCGTACTACCGCACTTCAGGACGGCTCGCCGCGGGCACCACCAACTACGGCCCCGGCTACACCAACGCGCTCACCGCCCTGGCCGAGGCCGTCCAAGCGCAGATCCCCGTCGTACTGGTCACCGGGGACGCCCCCACCAGCGGAGCCCGACCCTGGGACGTGGACCAGGCCGCCATCGCCGCCGGCCTCGGCGCGGCCACCTTCACCGTCACCCGCGACGCCGCGGGCGCCATCACCCGGCAAGCGGTGGAGTACGCACTCACCCGGCGCACCGCCGTCGTGCTGGCCATCCCCTACGACCTCGCCGCAGTCGAGGCTGAGGACGAGGACCTTCCTGAGCCGTCGGCCTTGGAAGTGACGGACGACGGCGGCACGGACCTTACGCGCGTGGCCCGCCTGCTCGCCGGGGCACGGCGGCCTCTGATCCTCGCCGGCCGCGGCGCGCACCTCGCCGGCGCCGGCCCGGAACTCCGCGAACTCGCCGACCGGATCGGCGCACTGACCGCCGGAACCGCCCTGGCGCTCAACCTCCTCAATGGCGAGGGGCACCTGGGCGTGGCCGGCGGTTTCGGCACCGACACCGCGGCCGGACTCATGGGCGAGGCCGACGTGGTCCTGGTGGCCGGGGCCAGCCTGAGCCCGTTCACCATGCGGTTCGGGCATCTGCTCGGCCCGGACAGCACCGTCATCCAGATCGACACCGCCCTGCAGCCGACGAATCCGCGGGTGGACCTGTTCGTCCAGGCGGATGCGAAGGCTGCGGCTTCCCGGCTCCTCTCTTTGGTTGAATGCGAGGCTGCCATGGCTGGCTGGCGCGCGGAAGCTTCCAAGCGGCTGGCTGCGGGGCCGGGGCATGACCTGGGTTCTAGCGAGACGGTGGACGGCCGGCTGGACCCGCGGGCCTTGGCCGCCGCGCTGGATGCCGTGCTGCCGGAGCGCCGCACGGTGGTCCAGGACGGAGGGCACTTCATCGGCTGGGCGCCCATGTACTGGAACATCCCGCGGCCGCAGGACCTGGTGATGGTGGGGACCGCCTTCCAGTCGATCGGGCTGGGACTGGCGAGCGCCGTCGGGGCCGCCCGTGCCGTGGAGGACGGCCGCACCCTGGTGCTGGCCTCCGGCGACGGCGGGTTCCTGATGGGCCTGTCCGACCTCGAGTCACTGATCGGCGCCGCCCGCAGCGCGATCGTGGTGATCTACAACGACGCCGCCTACGGCGCCGAGATCCACCAGTACGGCTCGCAGGGCCTGACCGAAAAGCCCATGCTGATCCCCGAAGTGGACTTCAGCGGGGTTGCGCGGGCTCTGGGTGCCGAGTCCGCCGTTATCCGGTCTTTGTCGGACCTATCCGCGCTCCAGGACTGGATCGACGCCGGCGCCAAGGGAACCTTCGTGGCCGACTGCCGGATCACGTCCTCCGTCCGTGCACCATGGCTGACAGAGTGGATGAACGCGTCCCAGGCTGCCAAAGCAGCGGTGGGCGGTTGAGACCCAAGGGAGTAATCCTATAACGGTGCCACATATCCCGTTGTAGGACTACTCCCGCGGCAAGCCCTCAGTTGGGCCAACCGATTACAGGCTTTCAGCGCTGAGTAGTTTCGGCTGCCCCAGGGAGTAGAGGCGGAGGCTCACTCGTCAGCGGTGGAACTCGAGAAGCCCGGCTATGCGGCCTGGCCGCCCTCGTTAGCATCTAGCTGTTGATCCTGGTCCGGCTCACTAGAAAAGATCTCCGTGAGTTGGATCGCCCTCAGCAGCTCCGGGAAATTCGCCGCCCTGAGGAGGAGAAACTGGCGAGGGCCTTTCTCATCTCTCCATTCTTCCGGCTTCCATTTGTTGCCTTTTTGGCCACGTGCAGCGTCCCTGTCCCAACGAGGCTTTCCCCCTAGCAGCCTGGGTGCCCATTCGAACAGGAGCGGCCGGTCCTTCTTCGAGCCGTTGCAGAAACCGCATGCTGCCGTCATGTGGTTGCCCGCCGATCTCTTGACACAGCTCCAAGCGACCTTCAAACTCTTCAAGAGGATATATACCTTATATACGCATATATATGCGCACCAGCTTTTGCAGAAGCTCAAAGTCGGCTTCCGTAGCCCCCGGCACCGATGCCTGAACAGGAACTCCGCGTGAACGCTACTTCACATCATGAGGCGACCGACGTCGTGGTTGCCGTGGACCAAGGTACTGGTTCGACGAAGGCAATAGCACTCGATTTTCAGGGGCAGGTGGTGGCCCGTAGTTCGGTCCCCGTCTCCCGGACCGATCCCCGCCCCGGGTGGGTGGAACAGGACGCGTTGGAGATCCGGGACAGCGTCGTCACCGCCATGGCGTCGCCGCTCGATCAACGGCCGTTGAATGTCACGGCAGTCGGCCTGAGCAACCAGCGCGAGTCCGCTGTGGTCTGGGACCGGCAGACCGGCAGGCCCTTGGGCCCGATGCTCGGATGGCAGGACAGGAGGACTACGGAACGCGCCACTGCCGCCTATGAAGAAGGGTGGGGACACGAGGTCCGCTCCCGTACAGGGCTTCCCCTGGACCCTATGTTTTCGGCCTTGAAGCTGGGCTGGCTCCTGGACCAGGTCGATCCGGACCGCGCCGGCTGCCGGTCAGGCCGGATAGCGGTGGGGACCGTCGACTCCTGGCTGCTCTTCTCGCTGACTGGCGAACACCGCATCGAGATCGGCAACGCCAGCCGCACCCAGCTGCTGAACCTGGAACGGGCCGAATGGGATGCCGATCTGGCCGAGCGGTTCAACACATGCCGGCTTGGGGCAATCCTTCCCGACTCCTGCGTGAAACCTGCGGTCCCTCGCGATTACGGCAACAACCCGGCCTCGATAATGGGCAGGTGGTCACCATTTTCAAAATTCTTCACAACATCCTGTTTTTCGCGGGCTTTCTCGCAATACTTGTGCTCGCCATGGTTATCGGCCAATTCGGCCGGAAGGATATCGAGCTGGCAATCTTTGCAGTTGCCGTGACGCTGTATCTGGCCCTGATGGTTGTTGAATCAATGGTGAACCGAAGGCACAAGAGGATCAGGCTCCTGCAGGAGAGATCAGCGGCCGCCGCCAACCTCCCGGGAAAACTCCACAGCTTGCAGGCCTCTGCGTCTTACCCCCACGACGCCCACACGGTCTGGTCCTTGATCCGCCCGGCTGAAAGCGCCACGTTCCTCTCAGACGCCCAGCGCGCATTCACTGTGCCTGGTACACCTCAGGGTGTAGGCGAGCAACAGTGCTTCATCGGGCGGGACGGATCGGCATCCGTCATTGAAGTCATTGGTGAGGAAGGCCCCTGGTGGGCGACCACGCGTCCTCTTGCCCGGGACGGCAATAACCGGCGCACCACGTATCGGCTGGAACCGACCGCCACCGGCTGCACCCTCACCATGGGTTGTGTAATTGAACTTCCCGCCAACGCTGCCTTCGCCTCCGACCCCAGCGAATGGTGGGAAAATCATGCCCGGCCTTACCTGAACCGGATTGCGGAAGTCCTGTCAGCCCGGCGCAATTAGCCGTATGAAATACCTGCTGACTTGAAACGTCAAGACGAAACTATGGGCCCCTGGTGCCGTGGACCCTGCTTAAAGCCGCAGCGGTTCCAGTTCCGGGGAACGGGAACCGCTGCGCGTTCGGGCGGTTAGGGCACTTTAGCGGTTACGGGCGGAAGAGTTCCTCGAACGTGCCCGACGTGGTGGGTGAGCAGGTGTTCTCCAGGCAGCCAAGATGCCACATGTGCTCAATGCTGGACAGCAGGGTGTAGTGGTCCGAGAGCTGGTTGGTGGTCTTGTGCGGGCCGTCAGCCGAGTTGATCACGATAGCGGGAGCATGGCCGCCGCCGAGGACAGCGCCGTTTTGGCCCACGGGACTCCCCGGGCCGCCGTCAGATCCGGAGTAGTCGTTCTCGTCCCAGGCCAGGACAATGCTGGACTTGGTGGTCTTCCAGGTTGACGAGTCCATGATCTGCTGGACGGTCTGCTTCACGTAGTTGTCGCCGAGCTGAATGGCGCCGTGGTCCAGGCCGGAGTCAGGGAACCCGCACTGGGGAATCCCCACAAGCGCCGCGCCCGACGGCGAGACGCCGTGCATGTCGTGGCACTGGTTCGGGCTGATCCACGTGAAGTTTGGCACGTTGCCGCTGGCCAGGTCGGCCTTCAGGTTGTTCTCCTGGGGCACGATGTTCTGCAGCCGCGGGCTGCCCGGGTAGTTGATGTCCGAGAAGTACATGAACGGGTTGTGCTTCTGGGCGTAGAGCTTGACCGTTGAGGATCCGATGGTGGGCGCGTACTCCACCTGGGAACCGGTGCTGGGAAGGCTTTCCATGTAGGCCTTCCAGCTCAGGCCCTTGTCCTCGAGCTGGTCCACGATGTTCTTGCCGGCGAACATGTGCGGGGTGGAAGCGGCGCTGGCGGCCTGCGCCGGGGTCAGGAGCCCGGTGGCCCCGGGGTCGCTGGAGCCGGGGACGAACTCTTCGGGTGCACACGTGACGTCCGCGCCGGCTTTGCAGTCATCCCAGACGCCCTGCGAGCTTCCCGAGATGGCGGCCAGGTAGTTGGGCATGCTGGGGTGGGTCACGCCGTGGTAGTTCGTGGCGGTGTTGTAGCGCTGGGCCAGGCTGTTGATGTACGGCGCGTCGGCGGTGTTGCCGATGACCTGGTCGTAACCGTGGTTCTCCATCATGATCACGAAAACATGGTCAGGGCCGTTCTCCCCCTGCGCGCCGGCCTGGGCAGCAGCGCCCGGCGTGGTCTGCGCATCCGCGGGCACAGCAGCGCCGACGGCGGCGAGGCCAGTGATTGCGACGGCGGCAGCCAGCGCCAGGGCGCCTGTCCTCCGGTTCTTAAGTGCAATGGGCATGGCGAAATCCTTTCAATGTGCGGGCGCGACGGAGCGTCCCGGTTTCTCGGGCAGTTCAGCAAGGTGGGGGCGAGTGGGTGGCAGGGCCGACGACAGCGGCCAGCCCTGCCACCGGTTCCGGCCGGGTTAGCGGCCGAGCTGGGGGTCGCTGGTCAGCGGACCGCCGTTTTCGAGGCGGCCGGCCAGGACGCGGATGAGTTTGGGATCAGCGGCGGAGGTGACGGTGAGGTCGTACCAGCCGCCAGGGGTCGGGATAACGACGGTCTTCGCCTGGCCCGGGTTGAGGGAAAGCGCCTGGGAACCGGAGCCATACGCGTCCTTCAGGGTGAGGGTTGCACCCGTGGCGCCGGTGTTCTCAATCCGGAACTGCGCGTGCGGTGCCTTGCCGTCGGCGGCGACGGTCACGCGGATGTCCGCTGCCGCCGTCGTACCTGCAAGACGCCGGAACCATCCGGCCGGGCCATGCATCTGTACGTCATACTCGGCGCCCAGCGCCCACGACGCATCCAGGGAGGCTCCCGCGCCGATGGTGTAGGAGTACGGGCCGGCCGGGAGCAGGTTCGACCGGACCTGCACGTGCGCGCCCAGCGTGCCCCGGTTCACCCACTTGCCCGTAAGCGAACCGGCCTGGATTTTCGTTTCGAGGTCCAGCGCGTAGCCCAGCGGCCGGGACGGCCGGGTGCCCTTCTCCTGCGCAGGCATCGAGTTCGTGACCGGGGGCGTCGGAATGTAGCTCGGGTGGCGTGCGTGGTCGGCCGGCTTATAGGCAGAGGTGTCCGGCAGCGCCGGTGCCGCCCCGCCGGATGCGGAGAAATCGAACGCGCTCGTGAGGTCGCCGCTGACGGCCCGGCGCCATGGAGTGATGTTCGGTGAGGCCACCCCGAACCGGGTTTCCAGGAACCGGACAATCGAGGTGTGGTCGAACGTCTCGGAGCAGACCCAGCCGCCCATGCTCCACGGGGACAGGACGAGCATGGGCACGCGCACGCCCAGGCCAAAGTGGCCGGGGACGTCCTTGTCGCCGTAGAACGTGGGGGTGCCGTCGTACCATTCACCGGCAGTGGAGACTGTGGAGGCACCGGGAATCTGCGGGGTGTTCGGGTGCGGCGGGACGATGTGGTCGAAGAAGCCGTCGTTCTCGTCGTACATGAACAGGACGGCCGTCTTGCTCCAGACATCGGGCGTGGACGTGAGGATGTCAAGGATGTTGGCCGCGTACCAGGCGCCAAAGTTCGGCGGCCAGTTAGAGTGCTCGGAGTAAGCCTCGGGTGCCACGATGTAGGACACCTGGGGAAGGGAACCCGACTTCACGTCGTCGCGGAAGATGCGGAAGAGGTCATCGCATGTCTTGGCGGAAGTGCCGGTCCGGGCCTTCTCATACAGCGGGCTCCCGGGCTTGGCGTCCTGGTACTGCTTGAAGTACAGAAGGGAATTGTCCCCGTAGTTGCCGATGTACGCGTCCTGGGTCCAGCCCTCATAGTGTGCCGGGTCAAGGCCCTCGCCGATGTCCTGGTAGACCTTCCAGCTGACGCCGGCCTTCTCAAGCTCCTCAGGGTAGGTGCTCCACCAATAGCCCTTCTCGCTGTTCCACAGGTCGGGACCGCCGCCCTTGCGGCCCGGGTCGTCGCCGCCCGCGAACATGAAGTACCGGTTCGGGTCGGTCGGGCCAAGGACGGAGCAGTGGTACTGGTCGCACACCGTGAATGCGTCAGCCAGGGAGAAGTGGAACGGAATGTCCTGGCGGCCATAGAACGCCATTGTGGCGTCTGTCTTCTCCGGCAGCCACTTGTCGTACTTTCCGTTGTTGAAGGCCTCGTGGGTGAGCTTCCACGAGTGGTCCAGGTCCTCCATGAACTGCATGCCCAGGTTTGGCGCGTCCGGGTGGAACGGCGTGACCTCCCGCGTGGCGTTCGCCTGGTGGAACGCGTCCTTGCCTGACGGCAGAACCGCAGGGTGCGGGTCGGAGAACCCCCGCACTCCCTTCAATGTGCCGAAGTAGTGATCGAACGCGCGGTTTTCCTGCATGAAGATCACCACGTGCTCAATGTCCTCGATGGTCCCCGTGGCGCGGTGCGCCGGGATCTCCGCGGCGCGGGCGATGCTCTGGCCGAGCATTTGGGAAATAGCGGTACCGGCCGCACCTGCGGCGGAAAGTTGAAGAAAACGACGGCGGTTGAGACCTGCCATGAGGGCGCTCCTAATGCGTTGACTTTTGATGTCCCCCACCGGGAAACCCTGCCAGCGCATGGTTACGCCACCGTGTACGCGGCCTGAACAACGGGAAGCCTTCCTGTCCACCCTCCGTTCCCCTGCCCACGCACTGAGCCCGCGCCGCCGTCGTACCTCCGGCAAAGCCGCCGGCGGCTACTGCCGCGCTTTGGCCGTGGAGTCGGTGTCCTCGCCGGCCGGGACATCGTCTCCTCGGGTCCCGGGGCCGCCGCCGCGGGTCTTGGCCAGGCTGGCCACTGTGGCCGCCAGGATGGTGGCGCCGATGAAGAGCAGGGAGAACCAGACGGGGATTTCCGGCACCCACAGGAGCGGCTGGCCGCCGTTGATGAAAGGGAGCTCATTGACGTGCAGGGCGTGGAAGACGAGCTTCACGCCGATGAACGCGAGAATAACGGCGAGGCCCTGGGCCAGGTACACCAGGCGCTCCAGCAGTCCCCCAATGAGGAAGAACAGTTGCCGGAGGCCCATCAGGGCGAACGCGTTGGCGGTGAAGACGATGTACGCCTCGCTGGTAAGGCCGTAGATCGCGGGAATCGAATCGACGGCGAAGACCAGGTCCACGAAGCCGATGGCGATGATGGTAAGCAGCATGGGCGTTGCGAAGCGCTTGCCGTCCTGCTTAACGGTGAGCCGGTCCCGGTGGTAGTCCGGGGTGACCGGCAGGACACGGCGGACCAGCTTCATGAACCTGCCGTCCGCCGGGTTCGCATCGTGGCCGCCGAACGCCTGCCGGTACGCGAGGAAGAGCAGCAGGGCACCGAAGATGTAGAACACCCAGGAGAAGTTCTCAATCAGCGTGGCCCCGATGGCGATGAACCCGCCGCGCAGGATGAGCGCGATGATGATGCCCACCATCAGCACCTTCTGCTGGTACTTCCTGGGAACAGCGAACCCTGACATCACAATGAGGAAGACGAACAGGTTGTCCACCGAGAGGGCCTTCTCGGTGAGGTAGCCGGCAAAGTATTCGCCGCCGAAGGTCCAGCCTGAGACCACGCCGATCCCGACGCCGAACACAAGCGCGAGCCCGATGTAGAACGCCGACCAACGGGCGGACTCGCCGATGGACGGTTCATGGGGTTTGCGGACGTGGGCGAAGAACTCGTAGACGAAGAACAGGATGGTCACGGCGATGGTGATCATCCAGACGAGCGGTGTGACCTGCATGCGGGTACTCCAAGGGGTAGGCGCTGACATTGACGCCAAGGTCTCCTCCGCCCGGCTGGAAACCGGAGCCGGTGGCCCGGGATACATCGCTGCATCCGTATTGACGGGCCAACCACAGTCGGGAGTACTCCCCTTGATGGCTTAAATCGTAACCGAACAACGGGCGACGGAGGCACCCCGTTCCGGATGCCGCCGTCGTCAATCCCTGCTTGGGGAAGCCCTACTTCAGTTTTGGTACCAGCACCGGAGTGTCCTTCTTGTACTCCTCGTAGTCGGCCTGGCCGCCCCACTTCTTGTCCGCCTTCTTCTCCAGGGGCGGCACGCCGCTGCCCTTGGTGAGCAGCAGGGCCACGAACACCGGGGAGACCAGGGCCGCCCACTGCCAGCCCTGCAGCACGGGAAGGGCCATGATGGCCACGCCCACCCACAGGGTGATCTCGCCGAAGTAGTTGGGGTGGCGGGACTTGGACCAGAGCCCGGTCCTGATGAAGCGGTCCTTGTTGGCGGGGTCGTCCTTGAAGCGGGTCTTCTGCAGGTCCGCCACGGTCTCGATGGCGATGCCCGCCGCCCACACCAGCAGGCCCACCCAGAAGAACCCGTCCAGGCCCACCTTCCTGTCCGAGGTGATGGCCACCCACGCGAGCGCGGCGGTCAGCACCACCCACAGGCCCTGGATGGTCCAGGTGTTCAGGAAGCGGAAGAAGTCCGGCTTGAGCTCGTCGAAACGGTCGTCCTTGCCGTGCTTGCTGATGCGAAGAAACAGGAAGCTTCCCAGCCGTGCGGCCCACAGCACCACCATCGCCGCCAGCACCATGCCCCGGGCATCCACTCCCGGCGAAGCGAGCACCAGGAACACCGTGATGGAGATGTACGTCAGGGCGCCGGTGAGGTCGTAGAACTTCTCGGTCTGCGCCGTGAAGGACGGGATGAACACCAGCCACTGGAGCACGAAGGCGATGGCCACCCCCAGCGCAAACACCGGGAACCCGCCGATCCTGGACCCGCCCTGGCTGCCGGCGAGGGCGATGAGCACCGCCACCACCACGGCAATGACAGTACTGATGAGCGCCTTGCGGCTCTTTTCGTTCACGGACGTGTCCCCTTCCCCTGGCCCGCCGCGCTGCTGCACGGCAGATCCTGGCCGCACCCTTCCGGGTACAACCGCAATTCAACTCCAACTCAGCCGTGATGGCGTTGTCCATTTATTCTTCGGAGCGGACACCGGTCTGTATGGGTGGAACGGAACGTCCGCCGGGAGGCAGCCCTCCGAAAGCAGTCCGGCCACCGCCGGGGCACCGAACTCCTTGTGCACCCTCCCCCGATTCAAGGAGCCAAACATGAGCCCCCGCACCAAGAACTGGCTGGCCGCGTACGCTGCCGGCGCCGTGATTTTCGCGGTGCTGGACGTGGCGTGGATCCTGCTGGTGGCCAACCCGCTGTACCAGAACCAGATCGGCCCGCTGCTGGCGCCCAAGGCCAACCTTCCCGGCGCGTTGCTGTTCTACGTCATCTTCGTGGCGGGACTTGTCCACTACGGCATCCGGCCCAACGACCCACGGGCCACGCTGCGGCAGCGGGTCACCGGCGCCGCCCTCTTCGGGTTTTTCACCTACGCCACCTGGGCGCTGACGGGGTTCGCGGTGCTCAGGGACTTCACCGCGCTGGTGGCCGTGACGGACATCCTGTGGGGTGCCGCGGCCTGCAGCCTGGTCACCTTAGTCACCGCAACCATCCTGCGGGGACGCCTCGCCCGGCCCGCGGCGGCCTGACACCCCCGCAGCCGCGTCACGCACGGCACGCTTTGGGCCCACGGACGGCGACCAAACCGCGGAAACCCGGGGGGCCGGCGTCGTCCGCCCCGGTGAAAGCCTGCTCCGCGTGACGACAAAAGAGTGCGCCGGGCTACCCGAACAGCGCGGCAACCTGGGTCAGCGTCTGGAATACCCCGTAGGCCAGCGGGATGCCCACCAGGAGCCAGGCCAGGACCAGCCTGCCGGTGGACTTGCGGACCGGCTCGTGTGCGCCGTGGGTGTGTGCAGTGCTGCTCATTTGAGGCCTCCATGGGAAGTTTCGTGCCGCTCGGGGCGGGGTTCGTGGAACCGTTCGTCGACCGGCTTGACCAGCAGGTTGGCCACAAAGCCGATCACCAGGAGCGCCACCATGGTCAGCAACGCGGGCTGGTAGGACGCAGCATTCAGCTGGCCGGGCTTGCCCTGCGCGTCCAGGATGCCATTGACGATCAGGGGGCCGGCCACACCGGCGGCGGACCACGCGGTGAGGAGCCGGCCGTGGATGGCACCCACCTGGTATGTCCCGAACAGGTCCCGCAGGTACGCCGGGGCGGTGGCGAACCCGCCGCCGTAGAACGAGATGATAATGAAGGCCAGCACCACGTACAAAACGGTGGCGCTGGACCCGGCAAATGCCAGGAGGATGTAGAGCACGGCACCCACGCCCAGGTAGACCATGTAGATCCGCTTGCGGCCGGTGACGTCGGAGGTGGCGGACCAGGCGAACCGGCCCGACATGTTGCCGATGGAGAGCAGCCCCACGAAGCCCGCGGCGACGGCTGCGCTGACCAGTGACTTGCCGTCGGACTGCCGGAAGAAGTCCTGGATCATTGGCGCTGCCTGTTCCAGGATGCCGATACCGGCCGTGACGTTGCAGAACAGGGCCACCCACACCAGCCAGAACTGCCGGGTCTTGATGGCGTTCCTCGCCGAGACGTTCTCCGTGGTCACGAGCTTGGCCGCCTTGACCTTCGCGGGATCAAACCCTGCGGGCCGCCACCCGTCGGCCGGCACCCGGACGGTGAACGCGCCGAAGAGCATGTAGACGATATAGACGACGGCGAGGGTCAGGAAGAGCTTGCCCACGGCATCGCCGCTGGCCACCCAGCCCTGGGCGCCGGAGTTGGGATCGTACGCCTTGAGCAGGGCCTGGGAGACCGGGCTGGCGATCAGCGCGCCGCCGCCGAAGCCCATGATCGCCATGCCGGTGGCCAGGCCCGGCCGGTCCGGGAACCACTTGATCAGGGTGGACACAGGCGAGATGTAGCCGATGCCCAGGCCGATGCCGCCCACCACGCCGTAGCCCAGGTAGACCAGCCAGAGTTGGCGCGTGAAGATGCCCACCGAACCGATCAGGAAGCCGCCGGCCCAGAACATCGCGGACGTGAACATTGCCTTGCGCGGGCCATTGGTGTCCACCCAGGTGCCCATGACCGCGGCGGAAAGCCCCAGCATCACGATGGCGATGGAGAAGATGACGCCCACCTCGGTCAGGCTGGCCCCGAAGTGCTTGACCAGCGCGGTCTTGTACACGCTGGTGGCGTAGGCCTGCCCAATGCACAGATGGACGGCGAGCGCCGCGGGCGGGACCAGCCAGCGGTTGAAGCCCGGCGGGGCGATGGAGTGGTCACGGTCCAGGAAGCCCATGGTTGATTCCTTTTGCTTGTCGATGACGTCGATGTCTGATCGATCCAGAGGCGAAAGGCCTTGTGAAAACCCGTGCCTTGGGCAATCATCATGCAAATCATCAGCAAACGTACTGTTGGCGCGCCGAACGGCGGGGAATTTACGGTGAGCGGCGTCACAGCAGCGCCGGCCGCATCGGGGAACGTCCGCCGCGGGGATTCCTCCCCGGAAACCACACTGTGCTTTTACGAACTCGAACCCGTCATCAATTCCGCCTACCAGTCCGGGCGGCGCCCGCCCCTCGGCGATCCCATTCCCCATCCGGGCCCTAAGGACCCGCTAATGAGCGTAGACTCAAAATATCTCGGGACATCGTGACAGGACATCCGTTGCCCCGAAAATGAGCCCGATTCCCGGCTGCCTTCCACGGCGGCCGGCGTGCGCCGTACCGACTGACCTCGACGCCGGCGCAGCAGGGAATCGGTACGACGAGGGCGGCCACGAGCGAATCACAGGCCAGGACGGCCTACACCGTTCCCCCCTCCCCCGCAGCCGATCCTGACCCGGATCCCCTGCCCCAGTCACCTCCGGCCCGTGTCCCGGGATCCGGCAGTGCATCCTTTAGAACGCTGGTACAACACCATGACCACCACTCACGACTCTGACGTACGCGCCGACTCGGCGCTATCGCTCAGCGGAGTCCTCGCATCTGCGCTCCCCCATGACCTGGGCACTGCCCAGGGCCCCACGCGGTACACCGTGCCGGCTGTCTTTTCGCGCCGGCCCCAGCCCCGCGAAATCGAGCTGCTCCACGGGGAAGGTACCAGGCAACGCCTCAGCGAGGCCGGGTACAGCGATGTGGAGCTCCATGTCTCCGACCGCCGCCTCCTGATCACCAACACCAACCTGGTGGACCTCAAGGCGGGCCTGGCCCATCTCGTGGGCACGATCCTGCACGACATTTCCGCCCAGGCGGCCCGGGAACGTACTGACCGCAGCGACGAGCTGGAGGCGCAGGGGCTGGTTGAGGAAGAGCGCCTTGAGTCCCTTCGCAAGGCTGCCGCCGAGATCCACTTCGACTAAGCCTTACTCCCCATGTGCCGGCTGCTTACACCGCGGCCGGCACCGCCGCATCCGGGCGTGGCAGTGTCCGGCATCTTCCACGAAAGGCATACCCCATGACAGATATCAGTATTCGAGACCAGTGGAACCGGCTTCCCGCGCCGGTGACGCAGTGGTTGCTGGCCAACCCAGGTTGCATGATCCTTCCGCGGACAATCTCAGCGGAAATCAGCGCAGCCACAGGCCAGGACGCCAATGGCGATCCCCACGGCGAGACCACGCTTTGCCAGCAGGACGTGGATTTCATTCGCATGAAATCCCATGAGGCGGAGCCGGGCCAGCCGGACCCGGGCTACAAGTTCTTCGACGCCGTGCAGCCGTAGGCGGTCCGGACACTCCAAACACTTCAGAGCGTGGCAAGGGCGCCCTTGGCGCTTTCCACCAGGACATGGGTGCCTGCCTCGACGTACAACACCTCGCCGTCAATCTGGCAGGGAACGGCGTCCCGGGTGGAGAAGGCGTAGCTGCTGACGCTCGGCTGGTGCCCCAGCCCCAGGGTGACGGCGCGGAGCGTCATCAGTGCCATCTTCATCAGGCCGGCGTGGGGCAGCGTCACCACCTCAAACCGGCCGTCATCCGGGTAGTGCGACTCGCTGACGGTGCCGTACTTCGCCATGCGCGAGATGTTGGCCAGGATCAGGCTGTCGAACTGCGCCGTGGCGCCGTCGTCCCGGACAAGCACGAACGGCTTCAGCCCCGAGAGCGTGCGGGCCACGGAGATGAGCTCCAGCACTTTCCCTTTGCCGCCCTGTTCGATGCCGATGGCCATCAAGGGCGTCAGCCCGAACCCTGCATAGGAGTGCGCGTACAGGATCCGCTCCCCCGTTCCGGTGCTGAGCGTGATCCGCAGCAGGTCGATGCGCCTGGCCCCGCCGGCCGACACGGCAGCTCCGAAGGTTCGCACCGGCAGGCTCCGGTAGTGGTCGTTGGCGTTGCCGGCGGGCACAACGGTGCAAACGGCCTTGCTGCCGGGAACGTCCATCACGCCGTTGACCACCTCGTTGTAGCCGCCGTCCCCGCTGACGGACACGATGAGGGGAGTACCCCGCCCGGCCTCTGTGCGCGCAAGGCCGCGCGCGTGTCCCGCAAAAGCCGTAGGCAACAGATCGACACGCAGACCCGGCAGGTCCGTGGCCAGGTCCCGCTGCAACGCCTCGATCCGCTGGCCCATCCCGGGCCGCCCCGGATTAAAGATCAGGACGGCACGGTCAAAAGGTGCGGCGGGTGCTCCGTCATCAGCCATGGCGTACGTATTCTCCAGGTTTTCTGGTGCGGACGGTTCCAGCCTAACCCCCGGCCCTGGTTTCCGCAGGCACGTCCGGATGGCAGAGTGGGACGATGAGTGAACACGCCGCTGGGCAGGGCCGCATGGACGCGGACGTCATCATCATCGGCGGCGGGCTGGCCGGGTTGGTGGCCTGCAACGAGCTGGTCCGCGCGGGCAGGCGCGTGGCCCTCGTGGACCAGGAAAACGAGGCCAACCTGGGCGGCCAGGCCTTCTGGTCCCTGGGCGGCCTCTTCTTGGTGGACACTCCGATGCAGCGCCGCCTGGGCGTGAAGGATTCCGTCGAGCTGGCGTGGCAGGACTGGCAGGGGTCGGCCCAGTGGGACCGGCTCTCCGGCCCGCACCCCGAAGACGAGTGGGCGCAGCAGTGGGGACGCGCTTATGTGGAGTTCGCCGCCGGTGAGAAGCGCGCGTGGCTGCGGGAGCAGGGCGTCCGGTTCACGCCGCTGGTGGGCTGGGCGGAGCGCGGCGACGGCAGGGCCGGCGGCCACGGCAACTCGGTCCCCCGCTTCCACGTCCCGTGGGGCACCGGCACCGGGGTGTCCGAGCCGTTTGCGGACAAGGCCCGGGAGGCGGCCTTGGCAGGCAGCGTCCGGTTCTATTTCCGGCACCGCGTAGACGGTTTAACGTACGACGACGGCACGGTCACCGGGGTGCGGGGCTCCGTGCTGGCACCCGACGCGTCCCCGCGCGGGGTCTCGTCGAACCGCGATGTGGTTGCCGAATTCGAACTCCGGGCGCAGGCCGTGGTGATCGCGTCCGGCGGGATCGGCGGCGATCACGGGCAGGTGCGTCGGTGGTGGCCGGAGCGGTTGGGGACGCCCCCGCGGAAGATGGTCACCGGGGTGCCCCAGCACGTGGACGGCCGGATGCTGGACATCGCCGACCAGTCCGGGGTCCGGCTGGTGAACCGCGACCGCATGTGGCACTACACCGAAGGGATCCAGAACTGGGACCCCATTTGGCCGGACCATGCCATCCGGATCCTGCCTGGCCCGTCCTCCCTGTGGTTCGACGCCCTGGGCCGGCGGCTCCCCTCCCCCGGCCTGCCCGGCTACGACACCCTGGGCACCCTGCGCCTGCTGCGCGCCACCCCTGACCTCCAGCAGTACGACCATTCCTGGTTCATCCTCAACCAGCGGATCATCGAGAAAGAGTTTGCCCTCTCCGGCTCGGAGCAGAACCCGGACATCACCAACCGGGACCTCAAACTCCTGCTCCGGACCCGGCTGGGCCACGGCGCCTCCGGTCCTATCGAAGCGTTCAAGGAGCACGGTGCCGACTTTGTGGTGGCGGACAACCTGGCAGACCTGGTCCGCGGAATGAACGCCCTGACGGACCAGCCGCTGCTGGACTACGCCCAGCTCAAGCGCCAGATCGGGGAGCGCGACGCCGAGATCCGGAACCCCTATTCCAAGGACATCCAGGTGGCAGGCATCCGGAACAGCCGGCGCTACCTGGGCGACCGCTTGTTCCGCACCGTAAAGCCGCACCGCATCCTGGACCGCACAGCCGGTCCGCTGATCGCCGTGAGGCTGCACGTGGTCACCCGTAAATCGCTCGGCGGGATCCAGACGAACCTTTCCGGCCAGGCACTGGGACGCGGCGGCTCCCCCATCGCCGGCCTCTACGCTGCCGGGGAAGCTGCCGGCTTCGGTGGCGGCGGTGCCCACGGGTACAACGCGCTCGAAGGCACCTTCCTGGGCGGCTGCATCTTCACCGGCCGCACAGTGGGCCGCACCCTCGCCACCGCACTGTAGCCCGGAGGCACCCAGGCCCGGCGCGGCACCGGGCCCTGTGCCGCCGTCGTCCGCTGTGCCCCTACGAAGTTACGGCAGGGGTGCCAGGCGCAACTGCGTCGAGAGCCTGTGGGCTGCTGCCAGGTCGGCGTCGTCGTAGACAAGCACCCGGCCGATGAGCAGCACCGAGCGGCGGGGCGAGGCAATGTGCCCCACCCCGTCCGGGACGTCACCGGTCCATCCGGGCCCCGTGATGAGGAAATCACCCGGCCCTGTGCCGGTGGTGCGCTTGCCGACGTAGGCGAAGTTGGTGTTGGTGGACGGGTTGGTGAACTGCAGGCTGTAATACCGTCCTGCCATGTCCGGCACGTGGAGCACCAACGGCCCCTTGGAGAGGTCCAGCCAGCCCAAGGTCAGGAGGGTGTCGCGGTTGACGCCCGCCGATGCCACTTTCGAGGTGCCCGCCGGAAGATTAAGGGGGTCTGCGAAAAGGGCCGCCGACTGGGTGTAGAGGGTATTGACGGGAACTGGACCATCGCCGAATCCCTTGACCACGATGGCCCGCTTGAACACGGAGAGGAGCATTCGCGGCCAGAAGTAGGTGGCAGCGCACCACGTGGCCACCATGACGAGGCCGAAGATGAGCAGGTGTTCCAACCTCACGGAGTCGGGCCTCCCGCCCTGGCCACCGGCGGCACCACGTAATGCCCGGACAGGATCTCCGGGCCGGGCTCATAGACACGCAGCCACAGAATGAACTTCCCCGACGGGGCGGGCAGCCAATTCGACGTGCCTCCTTCAGGGGGCGTGGCCCGGATGAAGACCTCAACAGAACCGTCGGGGCCGGGGACCAGCCCGGACCTGTCGCTCACGCTGTACCTCCGAAGGGGGTTTGGGACGAAGCGGTTCCTGGCGTCGCCCATGGTCAGCGACCAAAAGGCGTTGTTGGGCGGCAAGCCGCCGGGCGGGAACCGGAGGACGTAGCGGTTCCGGCCGGTCAGTTCCCTGCCCGTTGCGTCCGTATTGGCCCACCAGTAGACCGCCTCTTCCGGTGTATTCACGGGGCCGGGAAACAGTTGGGCGCAGGCAGCGCGCATCAGCACGCCATTGCCGGGGTCCCCCAGGCCGGGCATGGTGATCCAGCCGTTGACCCTGACGGCTTTGATCCGGGCGTAGGCCTGCGCGGTGACGAAAGCCAGGCCAAAGCCGATGAGGAAGCCCTGCAGCACATCGCTGCGGACGGTCCGCGTCAGCGGGAGGAAAAGCATGGCGAGGATGAACGCCACGCAGACTGTGCCGACCAGCGCCGCGAAGTAGCCATAGGTCCTCCTCAACTCCCCGTGGCCTCCTCCGCCCTGCGGACCAGCCGGAGTTCGGGCAGCGCCTCCCATTCGGGCGGCAGGGTGTTGCGCTTGCCGTCGGGCTGGAAGCCCTGTTTCCGGTAGAAGGCCAGGGCACGGGGATTGTCCTCCAGCACCCACAGATAGGCGGGGCCGGAGCCCACGGCGGCACCTACCAGGGCTGCCCCCAGGCCAGTCCCATAGGTGTGCCGGAGGGTATAGATCGCGTAGAGTTCCAGCGCTTCAGGAGCGTCGTCCTCCCGTCCCGGGCCCGCGTCCGCGTACCCCACCAGCCGGTTGTCGGCGTCGAAGGCGAGGATCCGAGGCTCCCTGGTGTCCAGGAACGGCCGCCGCCGCTCCACCCGCTCCGGGATGCCGGCCCTGCGCCGCTCGAAAAAGCCCGGCGACAACAGGTGCCGGTAGCACTCCTCGTGCGCCAGCGTCTGCATCAGCACTACCGCCTCGGCGTCCTCCGGCGTTGCCTGGCGGAGTAGAAAGTCCATGCCGCCAGCCTAGCCACAGGAGCGGCGTTACCGGCAGGGCGCGGCACCTAAGATGAGGCATGGACTTCGAGGGCGTGCTCTTCACCGCGGTAGGCGCAGCGCTGATTCTGCTGATGGTGGCCGACGTCTTCCTGACGCTGTTGTACCCCCACGGCTCGGGGCCGGTAGGGCGGACCATCATGCGCGCGTTCTGGCGGGTGTCCAGCAAAGTCCACGGGGGAGCCTCCTCCATTGCCGCGCCGCTGGCCATGGCCGCCGTCATCGCAGCGTGGGCGGCCCTGGCGGCCGTGGGCTGGGCGCTGCTGTACCTCCCCCACCTGCCGGACGGGTTCTCCTACTCAAATGGCATCCCCCGGCATGCCGACTTTGCCGAGGCGCTCTACATTTCCCTGGTGGCCCTCTCCACCGCTGGGTTTGGCGAAATCGTGGCCATCCATCCCGTCCTTCGGCTGGTGATGGCTTTCCAGGCAGTGGCCGGTTTTGGCCTGCTGACCGCCACGGTTTCCTGGATCCTCCAGACCTACCCGGCACTGAGCCGGCGCCGTGCGCTTGCCCACCAGCTGAACCTGTTCCGGGAAGCCGTGGGGCCCTCCGGCCTCGCGTCCCTGGACCCCCGGCACGCAGCGGTGCTGCTGGAATCGATGGCGGAGAACGTGGCCGCCGTAAGCATCGATCTCCTGTCCTTCAACGAGACCTATTACTTCCACGAGGTGGAGCAGCGGGGTTCGCTTCCGGCCACCCTTGCCTACGCCCACGGGCTGGCTTCCGAGGCCCAGGGCAGCGACAATCCCGAACTCCGGTTTGCCGGCAGGATGCTCTACGCCGCGCTGGACGACCTGGCCTAGGTGCTGCGCGGGAAGTTCGGCCATGTTGGGAACACCTCCTCGGATGTGTTCGACCACTATGAACTCCACCACCGTCACCGGCGGCCCCCGGAGCGGGCGTGACGCTGCGCTGCTCTGGGGGGCGGCTTGCTAGGGTCTGCGTATGCCTTCCCACATACACTCCATGGACGACGTCATCAACGAGCCTGAGCGCGTCCAGTTCGAGTTCTTCCTGGATGAGCACCGGGCCGCGCTCGATGAGTGCCTGGACGGGCTGACCGAGGAGCAGGCCCGGCGCCGGCTGGTTCCCTCCCGGACCACCCTGCTGGGGCTGGTGAAGCACGCCACCTTCGTGGAAAAGGTCTGGTTCGATGAGGCTTTCACCGGGCGGCCGCGCAGCGAGATCGGCATCCCGGCCACGCCGGATGAATCGTTCATCCTGGACGACTCCGACACCGTAGCCTCCATCCGCGCAGCTCACCTCGGAGCCTGCGCCGCATCCCGCGCCGCTGCGGCTCCACTTGGCCTGGATGACGTGGTCACCGGCAACCGGCGCGGACCGCTCCCGCTGCGCTGGGTGTACCTGCACATGCTGCGGGAACTGGCGCAGCACTGCGGCCACGCGGACATCCTCCGCGAGCAGATCCTGGCGGCGGAAAGCGCAGCGTGAAACCGCACCGCCGGGGTGGCACAGCCCGTTGTAGTCGTGAGGGCCCGGGCGTAAACTCAGCCTCCCATCCATGCGGAGGAGGGAAGCCATGAAGACCATCCGGACGCGGGCCCTCGAAGCGGAACACCAGGCTACGCTCACTCCGGGCGATGACGAGCGGTTCTCCGGATACGGCGTGATGGGACTGCCCTTCAGTTCCGGCTATGTCCTGGCCATGCGGCGCTTCCCGCTCACCAGCGTGGGCCCCGGCTACACATCGGTGTGGCTGCGCCGGCCGAACGGCTCCTGGACCATCTACGCTGACGCAGCACCGGACGTTTCCTGCGCCCGCTATATCAGTGCCGGCCTCCACGAAGCCGTCCAGTGCGATGTAGGCCTCGACTGGACGGGCGACACGTCCTTCACCGTGTCAGTCGGCCAGGACGTGGACCTCACCTGGGACGTGGAGCTCGAATCAAAGCCCATCACCGCGGCCATGAGCGCGGTCATGACGGCGATGCCGAACATGCTCTTGTCCAACAAGGTGTTCCTGAAAACCATGGGTTCCGCTGCCGGGCCCATGCTCGGCGCGGGACACCTCGGATTGGCGGGGAGCGTACCCAACAAGCAGGGCTTCCTGGCCAAGCCCCGGCGCATGTGGTTCATCTCCCGCAGCTCGGCAACCCTCGGCGGCGAGGACCTCGGCACGCCGCAGCCACTCAACGTGCAGGCCCGGCTGGCTGACTTCTGGAGCCCGCAGCGCGGCCTCTTCGTGATTGGCGCGTCGGCCTTCGACCCGTTCGACCCCGCACGGCATCTGCCCGCCACCCGCAGGACCCCCTAGGTTACCTGCGCCGGCGCGGGGACCTGTGCCCTGACCTGACGTGAATGGGCAGGAACCGTCGTGGACCGGTCATCTCGCCCCGGCTTGTCAGTGCCACGGCGGCAACCAACAGCCACATGGTGGCCGCCTGCCCCCACGGGTAGACCTGCTGGGGAACGCCAGGTGTCAGCGGGTTGAGGATGAACTGGAATGCCGACAGGCTGGCGTGCATCAACGCCGCCACCAGCACGCTGCCCGTATGGTCATAGACCCAGACCATCAGCACCCGGTAGGCCGTCAGCTGGCCGACAAGTACCGTGGCAAACCACAGCGACATGAAGATCGCCAGGGGCACGCCGCCGTTCGTCCCGCCGCCGCCCCAGTAGTTCACGAAGAAGTGCCAGGCGCCCCACAGCACGCCCACCAGGACCCCTGTCCAGAGAACGCTGTAGTGCTGCCTGGCCCTGGGAATGGCGAACCCGGTCCAGCCGATCTCCTCGAGAAGCCCGACTACCAGCCCCAGCACAACTCCCGTGACAAGTGTTCCGGCCCTGTCCGGCTCCGTGGCAATCCTCGGCGCATAATCCAGGGAGGATATCCAGAGCATCAGCACGGGGGCGGCCAACGTCACTGGAGCGACCAGAAGGGCGAAGAGGTACCAGCGACCCGCGACCCGCCAGGTGAGCAGCCGCGTCCAGAGGTCCCGGTACCCCTCCCGTCCGGACAGGATCCCTGTCAGGACCAGGCTGGCCAACGCAGGCCCCAGCAGCATGGCCGGCACCGTGGCAGGGATGGTTCGCTGGAACTGTTCCGGTGTGGGTGAGAGGCCGCCGGTGACCAACCACACCGCCGTTACGATGGCGCCCCAGGACAGGAGGAAGGTCACCGCGAAGTACCAGGGCAGCGGGTGCCTGCGTATGGAAGCCGTCAAGGCATGCATCGAATCCCTCCGCCGTTCAGGCCGCGGGCCGGGCTACCAGCTCTCCCCTGCTCGACGCCGGTCCTGCACCCCTGCTCGAACGGCACCTCCCACATACGTCCAGTATCGCCCCCGCAGCCAACGCGGCAATCCCCCAATTTGGTGGGCTTTCCACGCCAAGGGGCGGTTCCGTCACCGGCCAGTCGGCCGGTGACGGAACCGCCCCTTGAACTATGCGTTACCGGTCAGGCAGCGCCGGCGGCAACTGCCGCGCCCTGGGCCCCGCTGTCCGAAGCACCCTCCGATGCTCCCGCCAGCCGAAGCCAGGTGTCCACCACGGTGTCCGGGTTGAGGGAGACGGAGTTGACACCTTCCTTCACCAGCCATTCGGCGAAGTCGGGGTGGTCGCTGGGGCCCTGCCCGCAGATGCCCACGTACTTTTCGCGGGCCCGGCAGGCCTTGATGGCCATGCTGAGCAGCTTCTTCACCGCAGGGTCCCGCTCATCGAAGCTGTTGGCCACGATCGCGGAGTCGCGGTCCAGGCCAAGGGTCAGCTGGGTCATGTCGTTGGAGCCGATGGAGAACCCGTCGAAGTGCTCCAGGAACTCGTCGGCGAGCAGCGCGTTGGACGGCAGCTCGCACATCATGATCACCTCGAGGCCGTTTTCGCCGCGGCGCAGGCCGTTTTCGGCGAGCAGTTCGATGACGCCCTGCGCCTCGTCCAGGGTCCGCACGAAGGGGATCATCAGCTTGACGTTGGTCAGGCCCATCTCGTTGCGGACGAAGGACAGGGCCTCGCACTCGAGGTCGAAGCAGTCCCGGAAGGACGGTTCCAGGTACCGGGAGGCGCCGCGGAACCCAATCATCGGGTTCTCCTCGTGCGGCTCGTACGCCGGACCGCCGATCAGGTTGGCGTACTCGTTGGACTTGAAGTCGGACATGCGCACGATCACCGGCTCCGGCGCGAACGCCGCGGCGATGGTGGCCACTCCTTCGGCGAGCCGCTTGATGTAGTAGTCGCGCGGGCTGTCGTAGGCGCTGATCCGCTTCCTGATCTCGGCGGCCACATCCTCGGGCTGGCTGTCCAGGTTCAGCAGGGCCTTGGGGTGGATGCCGATCTGCCGGTTGATGATGAACTCCAGCCGGGCCAGGCCCACACCGTGGTTGGGAAGCTGCGCGAACGTGAAGGCCTGCTCCGGCGTCCCCACGTTCATCATCACCTTCACCGGCGCCTCGGGCAGGGTGGTGATGCCGGTTTCCTCCACGCTGAAGTCCAGCAGGCCCTGGTAGATGGACCCTGTCTCGCCGTCAGCGCAGGACACGGTGACTTCCTGGCCGTCGGACAGCGTGTCGGTGGCGTTGCCGGTGCCCACGACGGCGGGGATCCCCAGTTCGCGGGCGATGATGGCTGCGTGGCAGGTGCGTCCCCCGCGGTTGGTGACGATTGCGGAGGCGCGCTTCATGATCGGTTCCCAGTCGGGGTCGGTCATGTCGGCCACCAGGACATCGCCGGTCTGGAACGAGGCCATCTGGTCGATGGCGGTGAGGATCCGGACCTTGCCGGCGCCGATGCGCTGGCCGATCGCGCGGCCTTCCACGAGCACCGGGCCGGTGCCGGCCAGGCGGAAGCGGCTCATGCTGCCGGGTGCGCGGCGGGACTGCACGGTTTCCGGGCGGGCCTGCAGGATGTACAGGCCGCCGTCGATCCCGTCCTTGCCCCACTCAATGTCCATCGGACGGCCGTAGTGCTTCTCAATGGCGATGGCGTGCCGCGCAAGCTGCTCCACGTCGTCGTCCGTGAGGCTGAAGCGCGCCCGCTGGGACTCCTCCACCGGCACGAAATCAATGGTGCGGCCCACCTCGCTGCTGTCGGTGTACGTCATCTGCAGGGCCTTCTCGCCCAGGCCCCGCTTGAGGATCGCCGGGCGGCCGGCCTCCAGGGCGGGCTTGTACACGTAGAACTCGTCCGGGTTCACGGCGCCCTGCACCACAGCTTCGCCCAGCCCGTAGGAGGAAGTGACGAAGACGGCGTCCTGGAAGCCGGATTCGGTGTCCATGGTGAACATGACGCCGGACGCGCCGACGTCGGAACGCACCATGCGCTGGATGCCCGCCGACAGTGCCACCTCGGCATGCTCGAACTTGTGGTGCACACGGTAGGCGATGGCGCGGTCATTGTAGAGCGAGGCGAAGACGTCCTTGATGGCCTGCAGGATGTTGTCGATGCCGCGGACGTTCAGGAAAGTTTCCTGCTGACCGGCGAAGGAGGCATCGGGAAGGTCCTCAGCCGTGGCACTGGACCGGACCGCCCAGGACAGGTCCGCGGAGCCGGCGTGCTTGTCCACCAGCTGCTGGTACGCCTCGCGCACCTGCGCCTCGAAGTCCGGCAGGAAGGGGGTATCGCGGACCAGGCCCCGGATTTCCTGGCCTGCGGAGGCCAGCGCGGTCACGTCATCGGTGTCCAGCCCTACCAGCCGGTCCGCGATCTTCTGGTCCAGGCCGGAGTCGGACAGGAACCGGCGGTAGGCGTCCGCCGTGGTGGCGAACCCGTCAGGCACCTGGACGCCGGCAGAGGTGAGGTTCTGCACCATTTCGCCCAGGGAGGCGTTCTTGCCGCCCACCTTGTCCAGGTCCTTCAGTCCAAGTTCAGAGAACCAGAGAACGTCTGTGGTCATAATTGCTGCTCCTTTGCAGTGGGGTGGCATGGCGTGGACCGGCTGCCCACGGTAGTGGGCAGCCGGAGGAAATTCCTGTCAACAGTGGCAGGTTCCCGGCGCACTTTCCACATGATGTGCGCCATGCCACATTTGTGAAAGGGCGCTAGTGCTTGAGGTTCATCCGCTGCAGGATGGTGGCCGCCATTTCCTCCACGGAGACGGTGGCCGAGTTCAGGTACGGGATCCGGTGCGAGACGTACAGCTGCTCGGCGCTGCGCAGTTCGAAGCCGCACTGCCGCAGCGACGCATACGGCGAGCTGGGCCGGCGCTCGGTGCGGATCTGGCTGAGGCGCAGCGGGTTGGAGGACAGACCGAAACACTTCGACACGAAAGGCCGCAGCGGCTTGGGCAGCCCGTCCCGCTGGAAATCCTCGTCCACGAGGGGGAAGTTCGCGGCGAAGATCCCGTGCTGGAGCGCCAGGTACATGGTGGTGGGGGTCTTGCCGCACCGTGACGGCGCCACCAGGATCACCTGGGCCTTCTCCAGGGCACGCAGGCTCTGGCCGTCGTCGTGCTCCATGGCATACTCCACGGCGGCCATCCGGGACTGGTAGCGGGCGGCATTCCCCAGTCCGTGCGCCCGGCCCGGCTCACCGCTGGCCGGGGTTCCCAGCGCCTTCTCCAGGACGCCCACATGGGTGCCGATCAGATCCACGATTACGCCCTTGCAGCCGGCCAGGATCTGCCGGATGTCGCTGCTGACCGCGGTGGAGAAGACGAGGGGCTGGGGCCCGCTGGCGGCGAGGCCGTCGATGGTCCGCACCACGGACCGGGCCTGTTCCGCCGTGGTGATGAACGGGATGGTGACGCGGTCAAAGTTGTCCACCGGGAACTGCGTCAGCAATGTGTTGCCCAGGGTTTCCG
The DNA here is from genome assembly GCF_040702335.1 of Pseudarthrobacter sp. NPDC080039. Lineage (NCBI taxonomy): Bacteria > Bacillati > Actinomycetota > Actinomycetes > Micrococcales > Micrococcaceae > Pseudarthrobacter > Pseudarthrobacter sp. NPDC080039. Next base: position 417,270 of record NZ_JBFBKY010000002.1, read on the forward strand.
CGGTGATGCCGGTACTGTCCGACAGGAAGTAGACAGGCCGTAGAGCAGCAGTGGTCATGGCACGACTTTAGCGGGCAATGATGACATCAAGCCTGCGCGGGCCATGGACGCCCTCCACGCGTTCAAGCTCGATGTCGCTGGTGGCGCTCGGCCCGCTGATCATGGTGATGGGCCGCGTCCCGTCGATCCTGCGCAGCGCCTCGGGCAGGATGCCGGCGATGTCCGCGGCCTTCACAACGCAGATGTGGTGGTCCGGGACCAGGCTGATGGCGCGGCGGCCCTGGTTGGCGCTGCCGTCCAGGATGATGGTTCCCGTCTCGGCCACGGCTACGGCGCTGCCGGTCACCACCGCGTCGATGCCATCAAGCCCGGCAACGCTGAGCGGTTCCGCCGGAGAGTCCGTCCGACGGCGGGAGCTGCCGGTGCCGTCGTCGGCCCTCCCTGCCAGCCAGCCGGCGTCGAGCCCTTCGGGCACAACGTACGTCTTCGCGCCTTCCAGGAGCGATGCGATCCGGGCGGGCACGTCCCTTTCCTGCACCACGGCCACCTGCGCCTTGTAGTCCACCAGCCGGTCCACCAGCAGTTCAATCAGTTCGTCTGTTCCCATCCCGGACGCTGCCCTGTACTCCCGGGGGATCTGCGGCGCCTCGGGGCTGTCCTGCAACGCGGTCCGGATCCGCGTGAGGATGTCTTCGCGTGCACTCATTGCTGGGCTTCCTTATCGTCTCGTGACGGTTCGTGGGAGTGTCCCGGGTCCCGCTGTCCAGGCGAGCCGGCGTCCCGGTGTTCCTTGGCCCACCAGTCCCGGAACGACTGCGCCGGGGGTGCCGGGATGTCGCGGCTTTGGGTCCAGCCGCCGGCGATGCCGGGAAGCCTGGTGATCTTCCGGTCGGGCCCGGCGGCCAGGCGGCCGAGCGGCAGGCCCTTCTCCACCAGGCCCAGTCGCTTGCCGGAGGACAATGCCCAGGACGCCGCCTTCATGCCCACATCCATCTGGCTGGGGAGCTTCTTTGTCCCGCGCTTGCTGTCCACGTCCACGCTGCGAAGGTGCACCAGGATGTCCGGGATGTTGATCTTCACCGGGCAGGCGTCATAGCAGGCCCCGCAGAGGGAGGAGGCGTACGGCAGGGAACTGTTTTCCTCCGCCTGGATGCCGGTCAGCAGCGGGGAAAGAATCGCGCCGATGGGGCCGGGATACGTGGAGCCGTAGGCGTGGCCGCCCGTGCGCTCGTACACCGGGCAGACGTTCATGCAGGCGCTGCAGCGGATGCAGTGCAGGGCCGAGCGGCCCATCCCGTCTGCGAGCGCGGCGCTGCGGCCGTTGTCCAGGAGCACCAGGTGCACGTTCTGTGGACCGTCGCCCTCCATGACGCCGGTCCACAGCGAGGTGTAGGGGTTCATCCGCTCCCCGGTGGAGGACCTCGGGAGCAGCTGCATGAACACTTCCAGGTCCTGCCAGGTGGGCAGCAGCTTTTCGATGCCCATCACGGTGATCAGAGTTTCCGGCAGGGTGAGGCACATGCGCCCGTTGCCTTCGGACTCGACGACGGCCAGGGTGCCGGAATCGGCAATGGCGAAGTTGGCCCCGGACACGGCCACCTTGGCGGTGAGGAACTTGCGGCGCAGGTGCTCGCGGGCCGCCATGGCCAGGACGGGCGGATCGTCGGTGAGCGCCGGGTCGGCGTCCGGCATTTCGCGGAGGAAGATGTCCCGGATCTCCGTGCGGTTCTTGTGGATGGCAGGGACCAGGATGTGGCTGGGCTTGTCATGGTCCAGCTGGACGATGAGTTCAGCGAGGTCCGTTTCGAAGGCCTGTATTCCCTGCTCCTCGAGGTACTCGTTGAGCCCGATCTCCTGGGTGGCCATGGACTTGACCTTGACCACCTCGGTTTCGCCGGTTTCGCGGACCAGTCCGGCCACGATGTCGTTGGCCTCCCGGGCGTCGCGGGCCCAGTGGATTACGCCGCCGCGGGCCGTGAAGTTCTTTTCGAACTCCTCCAGCAGTTCGGGCAGCCTGGCCATCACGGACTCCTTGATGGCGGATCCGGCATCGCGCAGCTGCTCCCAGTCGGGCAGTTCGGAGACCACTGCCTGGCGTTTGTCGCGGATGGTGTGCGTGGCATGGCCAAGGTTGGCCCGCAGCTGGGCATTGCCCAGTTCGCGGTGCGCGGCGGCGGGGAAGGTTTCTCCCGCGAAAAGGTTGCCCGAGCCGTAGGCCGGAAGGGCGGGCATTCCCAAAAAGGTGGTCATCGGAGGGCCTTTCCGGTGGAGACGCGGACTTCGCCGGTGACGGACGCCGGCTCTTCCATGGTGCTGGCGAGGATTTCGGCCAGGTGGAGGGTGGCGGTTGAACTGCCCTGCCGGGACAGGCCGCCGCCGATGTGCATCAGGCAGGAGGCATCGCCGCCGGTGCAGAGTTCGGCCCCCGTGGACTCGACGTTGGCCGCCTTGTCCTGGAGCATGGCCGAGGAAACATCGGCATTCTTCATGGAGAACGTACCGCCGAAGCCGCAGCACTGGTCCGCCTCGGGAAGATCGGCAAGGTCAATCCCCTGCACGGTCCGCAGGAGGCGGGACTGCCGGTCCCCGAGCCGCAGCAGGCGCATGCCGTGGCAGCTGGGGTGGTAGGTGACCCGGTGCGGAAAGTAGGAGCCCAGCTGGGCGCCGGCGTCGGTCACACCGAGCACGTCCACCAGCAGCTCGGACAGTTCATAGGTTTTGGCGCCGACGGCTGTCGCGCGGGCTTCCAGCGCCGCGTCACCGCAGGAGCGGGCCACCATGGGGTGCTGGTGCTTGACGGAGGCAACGCAGGACCCGGAGGGGGCGACGGCGACGTCATAGTCCGCGGTGTCGAAGGCTGCCACGTGGTTGGCCACCACGGGAACGGCCTCGTTGAGGTAGCCGCTGTTGACGTGCATCTGGCCGCAGCAGGCCTGCCCAGAGGGGAACACCACTTCGTGCCCCAGGCGCTCCAGGATCTTGACCGTGGCCTTCGCCGTGGCCGGGTACATCGCATCCACGATGCAGGTGGCGAACAAGGCAATTCTCATGGCGGCCTTCCGGGAGGGTTGGGAATGCTTCTATGGTCTGACCACAGTAGACCATGTGATGGCTACCACCCACAAGCCCATCCGGGAAGGTGAAGCGGCTCACACAATCGAGGAAAGATGGGCTACACTTCCGTGGTCAGACCATTGTGGTCTGACCAAATAAGCCGCTCGCCCCTCAATGTGGAGGAACTCCGTGGACCACTTCACCCCCAGCACTGACCCGGTGCTGAACAGCGTTGCCTGGTCGGCCATCGTCGGCCTGTTGCCGCTGCTGACCTTCTTTGTCCTGCTCGCCGTGGCCAAGACCAAAGCCCACGTGGCCGGGGCGTTTGCCCTGCTGGTGGCCCTGGCCGTGGGCATCCTGGCCTTCAAGATGCCCGCTGGCCTGGCCCTCCTGTCCGCAACCCAGGGCGGGGTTTTCGGCGCCTTCCCCGTGCTGTGGATCGTGGTCATGGCCGTCTGGCTCTACCAGGTGACGGTGCTCAGCGGCCGCTTCGAGGACCTTCGCCGCGTCTTCGATGTGATCGGCGGCGGTGACGTCCGCCTGCAGGGTGTCCTCATTGCCTTCTGCTTCGGCGGCCTCCTTGAGGCCCTTGCCGGATTCGGCGCACCGGTGGCCATCACCGCCACCATGCTGCTGGCCCTGGGCCTTCCGCCGCTCCGGGCGGCTGCCGCCGTACTGGTGGCCAACACCGCTCCGGTCGCGTTTGGCGCCATGGCCATCCCAATCACCACCGCCGCCGGGCTCACCGGCCTCCACGCCACGGACATCGGCGCCATGGTGGGCCGCCAGGCGCCGCTGCTGGCAACCTTCGTCCCGCTGATCCTGCTCTTCATCCTGGACGGACGCAAAGGTTTGAAGGACTGCTGGCCTGCCGCGCTGGTCATCGGGTTCTCCTTCGCGGCCGCGCAGTTCCTCTGCTCCAACTTCTTCTCCTACGAACTCACCGACATCATGGCCTCGCTGGTCGGCCTGGGCGCGGCTGTCGTGTTCTTCCGGTTGTGGAAGCCCAGGGGCACCGGGGCAGCACGTGACCGGCTTGGCGTCGCCGCGGAGGCCGCTGCCGCAGGTGCCGCCGGTGCCGCCGAGGGCAGCCACGGCGGTGGCAACACTGCCCGCACAGGCGGTGTTGCCACCGCAGAAGCTGCCGACGGCGAAGGCCTCACCCCGGCACGCACGTGGCTCGCACTGTTTCCCTACTTCCTCGTCATTGTGGTGTTCGGCATCGCAAAACTCTGGAAGCTCGGCGTCGACCTTCCTGCCGCCCTCGCCGCCACCGATATCAAGATCCCGTGGCCGGTCCTCCACGACGCCCTGGTGGGCGCCGACGGCAAACCGCTGTCGTCCACCATCTACGTCTTCCAGTGGCTGTCCAGCCCCGGCACACTCCTCCTGATCACGGGTTTGGTCGTGGCAATCGTCTACGCCCGCTTCGATGACCGGGGCCGCTTCCACATGACGGTAAGCGATGCCGTGGCCGAAATCGGACGGACCATCTTCAAGATGCGCTGGGCCGGCCTGACCATCATCACGGTGCTTGCCCTTGCCTACGTCATGAACAACTCGGGCCAGACGGTCTCGATCGGCGTGTGGCTGGCCGGGACCGGCAGCTTCTTCGCGTTCCTCTCCCCCGTGCTCGGCTGGCTGGGCACGGCAGTGACCGGTTCGGACACCTCCGCGAACGCCCTGTTTGCCAAGCTGCAGCAGACGGCGGGCGTGAACGCAGGCATCGACCCCAACCTGCTGGTGGCCGGCAACACGGCCGGCGGGGTGGTGGGCAAACTCATCAGTCCGCAAAACCTCGCCATTGCCGCCACCGCCGTCAACCTCGACGGCCAGGAATCGGTCCTTCTGCGTAAGGTAGTCGGATGGAGCGTGGGGTTGCTGGTGGTGCTGTGCACTATTGTCTTCCTGCAGTCCACCCCCGTCCTGGGATGGATGCTTCCCTAGCCAAACCGCCCGTGCAAAACAAGGGTGCGGGCCCTGGGCCCGCACCCCCCACCCTGAGGATCGCCCGTGACAACCGCCGCAGCCGGAGCAGCCCCCCGCCGTCGAACCCAAGACGCTCTGCTGAAAGACATTGAGGCGGACCTGCGGGCCGGCAAAATCAAAGTCGGCGACCGGCTCCCCGGCGAACGGACCCTGGCGGAAAACTATGGCATATCGCGGGCGTCCGTGCGCGAAGCCATCCGGATCCTCGACGCCATGGGGGTGGTCCGCAGCTCGGTGGGTTCCGGGCCGATGTCCGGTGCCATTGTTGTTTCCGACCCGTCCGCGGGGCTTTCGTCCGCCCTCCGGCTGCACGTTGCCAGCAACCGCTTGCCGGTCGAGGACATCGTCCAAACCCGCATCCTCCTGGAAACCTGGACTGCCCGCGCAGGGGCGGCGCGTGAAGGCGGTGACGAGGACCGTGAACAGGCGGCCCAACTGCTGGAGGCGATGGACCACCCGGGACTGGACCGGGCAGCCTTCCATGAGCTGGACGCCAGGTTCCATGTGGCGCTGAGTTCACTCGCCGGCAACGAGGTAATGGCCACCATCATGGAGTCCCTCAGCGGTTCGATCGTCGGCTACGTCAAGGGCGCCATGGACGCGATGGAGGACTGGCCGGACGTCCTGGAAGTCCTCCGCGCCCAACACCACGGAATCTTCGATGCCGTCCAGTCCCGGGACGGCGAGCTCGCCGCGCGCCTGCTGCGCGAGCACATCGAATGGTTCTACCAGCGGGCAGGGGACGCCACGGCGCCCCGGCCCGGCACAGTTACCTGACATTTTTGGAGCCTCGAATGCGAACCCCCACGGCAGGAGCCGGAACACCCATCGATCAACTGGACCTGGACACCGTGAGCACGCGGGACCTGGACCGCCATGCCCTGGCCCACGACGCTTCGCACTACCTCCTGGTCCCGCAGGGAGTAGCCACCCCACGCAATGCCGCCGACGTCGGAGCCCTGTTGCGCCGCAGCCGGGAGCTCGGGATTCCCGCCACCTTCAGGTCCGGCGGAACCAGCCTCTCCGGCCAGGCGCTCAGTGACAGCCTGCTGATCAACACCCGCCAGCATTTCCGCGGCATCGAGGTGCTCGACGGCGGCGCACGGGTACGCGTCCAGCCCGGCGCCACGGTACGCAGCGTCAACGCCCGGCTCGCCGCCTTCGGCCGCAAGCTCGGCCCGGATCCCGCCAGCGAGATCGCCTGCACCGTGGGCGGTGTCATCGCCAACAACTCCTCCGGAATGGCGTGCGGCACCGAGTTCAACACCTACCGGACGCTGGAATCGATGGTGCTGGTGCTGCCCTCGGGTACCGTCATTGACACCGCCGATGCCGACGCCGACCGGCGGCTGCACGCGCTGGAGCCGGAACTTCATGAGGGGCTGCTGAGGCTGCGCCGTCGGGTGGTGGGCAACGACGAATCCGTCCGCATCATCCGTTCACTGTTCTCGATGAAGAACACCATGGGCTACGGCGTGAACTCCTTCCTTGACTACGAACGTGCCGTGGACATCCTCATGCACCTCATGATCGGCAGCGAAGGCACGCTCGGCTTCGTGGCCGAGGCTGTCTTCCGGACCATCGAGGTGAAACCGGCCGTCGCCACCGGGCTGCTGGTATTCAACAGCCTCGACGCGGCCACGATGGCCCTGCCGGACCTCGTTTCCACCGGCCTTGCGACCATCGAACTCATGGACCCGGCGGCGTTGAAGGTTGCCCAGCGTGCCGCCGACGCCCCGGCTGCGATCCGCACGCTGCCGGTGCAGGGACACACAGCACTACTGGTGGAACACCAGGGCTCCGACGCCGCAGAGCTGTCCGGCAAGCGGGCAGCCTCACAGCCACTGTTCGACTCGCTGGACCTGGCCACGCCCTTCGCACTGACATCCGACCCGAAAGACCGGGCTGCCCTCTGGCACGTCCGCAAAGGCCTCTACACAGCCGTGGCCGGCGCCCGCCCCTCGGGAACCAACGCACTGCTGGAAGACATCGTGGTCCCTGTCCCCGCCCTGGCGGGCACCTGTGGCGAGCTGACGCGGCTCTTCCGCGAGCACCGCTACGAGGAATCCGTGATCTTCGGCCATGCCAAGGACGGGAACGTCCACTTTATGCTCAATGAGCGTTTCGACGACCCCGCCCAGCTCCTGCGCTACCAGGCCTTTACTGACGAAATGGTAGACTTGGTCCTCGGCGCGGGCGGCTCACTCAAGGCCGAGCACGGCACAGGCCGCATCATGGCACCTTTCGTCCGCCGCCAGTACGGCGACGAACTCTATGCCGTCATGCAGGAGATCAAGCGGCTGATCGACCCGCCCAACCTTCTGAATCCGGGCGTGCTGCTCGCCGATGGGCCGCTCTCCTATATCGAAAACCTGAAAGTGGCCCCCACCGTCGAGGAGGAGGTGGACCGCTGCGTCGAGTGCGGCTACTGCGAACCGGTCTGTCCCAGCAAGGACATCACGCTGACACCCCGCCAACGCATCGTGCTTCGGCGCGACATCGCTGCCGCGGAGCAGCGCGGTGACCATGCCCTCGCCGCCGGCCTGCGCAAGGACTACGACTACGACGGCGTGCAGACCTGTGCCGCCGACGGCATGTGCGTCACCGCCTGCCCGGTGCTGATCAACACTGGAGACCTAGTACGGAGGCTGCGTAAGGAGAACGCGAACACCGTCGCCGCTGCCGGCTGGAATAAAGCCGCCGAAAACTGGGGCGCCGTGACCGCCGCCGGCGGGCTGGCCCTGACGGTGGCCAAGGCAATGCCGGCTCCGCTGCCCAAGGCCGCGACCGCCGTCGGCCGTTCCCTGCTGGGACCGGAGGCAGTGCCCGCGTACACCACAGTGCTTCCCGGCGGCGGGTCCAAGCGGCGCGCACGCCCGGAAGCAGGCAGCACCGCAGTGTTCTTCCCCGCCTGCATCGGCACCATGTTCGGCCCGGCGGACGGACCCGCCGGCGGGGGGAAGGGTTCGGCCCAAGCGTTCCTGGACCTCTGCGAACGCGCCGGAGTGCGGATCACCGTTCCTGAAGGCATCGAGAGCCTGTGCTGCGGGACCCCGTGGAAGTCGAAAGGCTTCTCCCAGGGGTATGAGGCCATGACCGCCAAGGTCCTGGACCGGCTGTACGAGGCCAGCGGCCGCGGCGAACTGCCCGTCGTCTGCGATGCCGCTTCCTGCACCGAAGGCCTGGACACCATGAAACGCCTTGCGGCGGCGGATGGAGAACGCTACGCCGGGCTGCGTTTTGTTGACTCGGTGGAGTTCGTGCACCAGCACATCCTGGGCCGCCTCACGGTTACTGCGCCGTTGGGTTCCATCGCCCTCCACCCCACGTGTTCATCCACCCAGCTGGGAACCAACCCGGCACTGCTGGAAATCGCCGGCGCCGTCACGGACGATGTGTTCGTGCCCCTGAACTGGGGTTGCTGCGCCTTCGCCGGAGACCGCGGCCTGCTGCATCCTGAACTGACGGACTCCGCGACGGACCGGCAGGCCCGCGAGATCAACGGGCGGGAGTTCGACGCCTACGCTTCCACCAACCGCACCTGCGAGCTGGGCATGTCCAAGGCGACCGGCCGCTCCTACCGGCACCTGCTGGAAATCCTTGAGGAGGCCACGAGGCCCTGAGGCCCTGCCCGGGTGTGTTCCCTGCGCGGCTCAGGCCGCCTTGATGGGCGACTTGCCGCCGGCGGATGCGGCCTGGTTTTCGCGGGCCAGGAATGCGGAGAGTTCGCCGATGGTGCTCATGAGCGGCGCGGGGAAGACGACCGTAGTGTTCTTGTCGACGCCGATTTCAACCAGGGACTGCAGGTTTCGAAGCTGCAGCGCAAGCGGGTGGGCCATCATGGTGTCGGAGGCGTCACCCAGGGCAGTGGCCGCGATGGCTTCGCCCTCGGCTGCGATGATCTTCGCTCTCTTTTCCCGTTCGGCTTCTGCCTGGCGTGCCATGGCACGCTTCATGCTTTCGGGCAGTTGGATGTCCTTCAGCTCCACCAGGGTGACCTCCACGCCCCATTCGACGGTGAGTACGTCGAGGATTTCGCGGATGTCCACGTTGATGCGTTCGGTCTCGGACAAGGTCTGGTCCAGCGTGTGGCGTCCGACGACCTTGCGCAAGGTGGTCTGCGCGATCTGGTCGATGGCCGCTGCCACGTTTTCGATGGCGATGACGGACTTCACGGCGTCCACCACGCGGTAGTAGGCCACCGCCGAGACATCGACGCTGACGTTGTCCTGCGTGATGATGCCTTGCGACTGGATGGGCATGGTGACGATCCTCAGGCTGACCAGCGGCAGCCGATCGATCACGGGGATGATCAGCGTCAGGCCCGGGTCCCTGACACCGACGACCCTGCCAAGCCGGAACAGCACGCCCTTCTCATATTGGCGCACGATCCGGATGGACATCTTCGCGACGATGAGCAGCAGGATGACGACGACGATGACAATGATGGTGGTGGGGTCCATCAGGATCCCCTCCTATGAGTGGCCGGACGTGCCGTCGCCGGGCCGGCGCCGTGGCATTTGTCCTAGGTCCATTGTTTCACCAAAAGATGGCAAAGGACCGGCGCATACTGATCATATGAACGCGGCCGTTGCCGGCCGTCCCCGGCGGCCCGGGGTTCGCCGTCGAACCTAAACCACCGCGGTGACGATGCTTCCGTAGCCCTGAAGGAACATGCGCCGGCCCTGGCCTTCGTCCGTCCACACCCAAATGACGGAGTAGTCGGACGTCACGGCATCCACCACCCCCGTTCCTGACACGGTTCCCTCGGCAAAGCGGACCCTGTCCCCCACGGCGAGCCGTGGATGCCTGGTCCGTTTCCTCCTGGGCTTGAGCGTGGCGGTTTGCCCTGCCGTTGCAGGGTCTGACGGGCAGGTGCTGGCGTGCTGGCGCATGGGCTTCCTCGGGGCTCGCGGGCGGACGGTCAGCTCATTACGACCCTGCCCGCTGCTCCCAGGTCACGCACCGGGCGTGGTGGGAAAAGACTAACGCGGCGGTGCCCAGATGGGCACCGCCGCGTCCGTTCAAACCGAGTGTGACTGGTTCATGCCGCGCACTGCTGGAAGGTCAGTCCAGCGCCGCCACGGATCCCAGCGCGTCCCACGCAAAGCTGGCCAGCCAGTGCGTTGACATGAAGTCGCCGCTTTCCAGCCCGCGGAGCCCGGCCTTGAGCAACGGATCCAGCGCCTCGCCGAGCACCACCGACGCGGCGGACGCCTCGGGCTTGGCGGACTGGCGAAGCGCGGCGATGATCCGTGCCACCTGTCCCGCGCGGGTCAGGTTCAGGCCGTGAAGGTGCACCAGGTAGCCGTCGGTCTCATCCGTCACACTCACCGGCTGCAGGATCCGCGACTCCACGGAAAGCTCCGGCAGGAACCCGGCAAACCACGCTGCAAACTCGTCGGCGGACAGCACGCGGCGCATCAGGTCCGCCTCGCTCAGCCCGGCGGAAAGGAAGTCCTGGCCGCTGAGCTCCCAGTCACCCGGCCAGGCGCGGTCGTTCCCGAACCAGGTGCCGGCTGCTTCCTCGCACGCCGCGGCAGCATCAGCCCGTCCCAGTGACCGGAAGGCATCCAGCATGTAGCCGACGCCGAACGCGGCGTTGGTGTGCAGCCCGTGCCGCACCGGGTACTGGGCCTTGGCCATCCACGCCACGCTGAGCTCCGCCACGGCGTCCACCAGCGGATCCAGCGCAGTGCCCCATTCACGGAGCTGTGCATCGGAGGAGGCGGCACACGTGGCGGCCAGCCGCATCAGCCAGGCCCAGCCGTAGGGCCGCTCCCAGGACGGGTTGGCCAGCAGGTAGTCCCGCTCCACCGCCAGCTTGGCCGGTGTGAGGTTGGCGCCCACCGCTTCCCGGAGCGCCGCCTCGGTGGGGGCGTCCACCCAGGCTGCCGTGCCGCCGTCGGACGCCCCTTTCCCAGCAGCCCCGCCAAGGGGCGACCCGGGTGTGCCACCCAGCAGGCTGGCCCCCAGCCAGTGCATGTGCACGCAGGAGTGCCAGTCGAAGGAGGTGTAGAAGGCGGGGTGGATCTGTTCCGGGGTGGGCCTGTCGTCGGCGGACACCTGGGTGTGGTGTGCCGAGTGCGGGAAGGGCTCGGAAAGGTTGCCCAGCACCACGGCTGCGTAGTCCCGGGCCGCCTGTGCGCGGAGGTCGTTGTCCATGCTGCTCCTTTGCAGGGAAGGGTTAGTGGAAGGCCAGGAAGTACATCAGTGCGATGTTGACCGCCAGCAGCGGGATGGCCGTGCCCACCTGCGCCGTGATGACGCCGTACTTGTTCTTCATTTCCAGCAGCGCGGACGGCACCAGGTTGAAGTTGGCGGCCATGGGGGTGCAGAGCGTGCCGCAGAAACCGGCGAGCATGCCGATGGCAAACACGATGGCGGGATCGCCGTGGAAGGTCTGCACCAGCACGGGCCAGCCGATGGCCGCGGTCATGATGGGGAAGGCGGCGAAGCCGTTGCCCATCAGCACCGTGAAGAGGAACATGCCGATGCAGTAGACCAGCACACCCGCGATCAGCGAGCCCTTGGGCAGCAGCCCTGAGGCCAGGTTGCCCACTGCGGTGCCCACGCCGGCCTTGGTGAAGAGGATGCCCAGGGTGGTGAGCATCTGCGGCAGCAGCGCGGCCCAGCCGATGGACTCGAGGATGCGGCGGCTTTCGAAAATGGGCGTCGCCGGGTTCTTGGGCTTGAGGATCAGGAGGGCGACGACGACGGCGGCCACGGCGCCGATGGCCAGGGCTACCAGCGTGGTGTTCTTGGGATCGAGCAGCGGGGTGCCACCGATGTTCAGCACGGGGGCGGCGAGCACCAGGATCACGGTGACCAGCGGCAGGGTCAGGGCCGGGATGAAGAGCTTGTTTCCGAACCGCTTGGCGTAGGACTCCCGCTCGGGCCCGGTGGAGGACCGGTGCTTCCCGTGGCCCAGCAGGCCGGTGGAGGCCAGCACCACAAGGATGAGGACAGCCACGCCCAGGATCCAGCCCGGCGCGGTGCCCGCCTGGACCCAGGTGCTGTAGAAGAAACACAGGCCCAGCAGGCCCCAGAAGGCGGAGCTGCCCCAGCGGCGGGGGTGGTTGGTGTCGGCGGCAATCAGTGACGCCCAGGCGACGAACAAAATGCCGATCAGCCAGTAGACGGCTTCAACGTTGATCATTTGGCTTCTCCTGCAGCTTCCTTCTGGGCGGTGAGCTCGTATTCGCGGTATTCCTTGTCCAGCTGCTTGTCCAGGCGCAGGAGCCGGAAGCCGTGGATGAGGAACGCCGCGATGGCCGTGGGGATGGCCCAGAGGGCCAGCTGGAGCGGTTCCAGGTGCAGGTGGTAGGTGGTGTCCACGAACGTGGTGATCAGCAGGATGGAGCCGACGGCCACGAACACGTCTTCGCCGAAGAACACGCCTACGTTGTCCGCAGCGGCCGAGTGGCCCTTGATCTTCTCGCTGATCTTCTCCGGCACGTGGCCGTAACGGCGCAGCGCTGCGCCCTCGGCCATGGGGAACACCAGCGGGCGGACCGTCTGGGCGTGGCCGCCGATGCTGTTCAGGCCCACGGCGGCGGTGATCTGGCGGACGGCCAGGTAACCGATCAGGACGCGGCCTGCGGTGAGCTTGGCGAGCCGGCCGATGAGGATCTTGGCCTGCTCCTGCAGACCGAAGAACTCAATGATGCCCACCACCGGGAGCACGGCAACGAAGATAGTGACCGAGCGGCTGCTGGCGAAGCCGGTGCCGAATGCGTCCAGGATCTGCGCGGGGTTCATGCCGCCGAGCAGTGCGGTGACGATGCCGGCGACGGTGACGACGATCAGGGGGTTCAGGCGGATGGCGAAGCCAACGATCACCAGCAGCACCCCGATGAGTACAAGCATGATTATCCCTTCCCAGGGGACCCGTGGAGGGTCTGCGAAAGTGGGGGCCGGCGCGTGGATGCCTCGTTTTACGGGGTGGGGCTGCGCCGAGGGGCGGGAGCCCCGTCACGTTGGCGCTGCAGGGTTAAGTGAGCTGCAGAACAACGGTGTGATCTAAAGCATAGCTTTTTGTTCAACAATCCTGCAACCCCCTTTTTCCCGGAGGTTTGGCCTAGCGGCCGACGGCGTCCAGCAGCTGGGCTTCCGCGCGGTCCAGGTAGGCGGCCAGGAAGTCCGCTGCCGCGGCCAGCTGCCCTTCCTCCAGGAGTTCCACGATCTTGGCGTTGTCCTCCACGTAGGGCTCGTGGAAGGCCGGGTTGGCGGCCATGGAGTGGAACACCAGGCGCATCTCCGCCAGGACCTGGTCCATGAGGCTGTTGAGCCGTTCGCTGCCGGCGCGGTCCACGATGGCACGGTGGAAATCCTGGTTGGCGCTGGCCATCCCCGGGATGTCGCCCGCCGCGGCAGCGGCCCGGGCGGCCTTGATGATGCCCGCCAGCGCCTCCATGGAGGCCTGGCCGGACCACAGCACCGCTGCGGGTTCCAGGAACCGGCGGACGCGATAGATCTCGCGGATGTCGTCCGCCGTGGGGTGCGCCACGAACACGCCCCGGTTGGGGATGCGGGTGACGATGTGCTCGGCGTGGAGAGCGGTGAAGGCCTCCCGCAGGGTATTGCGGGACACGCCAAGGGCCTCGCGCAGGGCTTCCTCCGCGAGCTTGGAGCCGGGCTTGAGCTGGCCGGCCGCGATGCGGCTGCGCAGTTGGGCAGCCACCCAGAGACCGGTTTCGGCGTGCTTTGTGGTCCTGGCCTGGGCCTGCAGATCGGCCAGTACCTCGTCAAACGTCATGGCACCACGATATCGGCCCGGAACTGCACCAAAGGTTTACTGCCCCTGCCCGGGCCCGACTCCCTGTCATCCGCCCCCGGCCTCACTCGATATTGGCGAGCACCTGGCCTGGCGCGACCGGGTCTCCTGCAGCAGCGAACTGCTCGCCCAGGGTCCCCGTACGGTGGGCGGCGACGGCTGTCTCCATCTTCATGGCTTCGAGCACCAGCACCGTTTCGCCCTCCTCGACCGTTGCCCCGGGCTGCGCCAGCCACTTCACCACGGTGCCGGCCATGCTGGCCAGCAGGTCGCCGTCGTTCTTCTCCGCCTGGGTCTCCGCGTGATTGTCAGCTCCGTCCCCACCATCCCTGCCGCCTGCACTGCGCCGGCCGCCGCCGTCGAGCAGCGAATCCAGCAGCGCCTTGGGAAGTCCCAGCTCCATCCGCTTGCCGTCCACCTCGATCCCGATGGTCCGGCGGGGTTCCTCCGGCGCGGCGGGGCTGAACGCGGGGTCGGCGTCGAGGGCCGTGGTGAACTCGTTTTCGATCCAGGTGGTGTAGATGTCCAGACCGTCCGCGCCAATGAAGTCCGGAGCCTCCACCACGGCGCGGTGGAACGGCAAAACGGTGGCCAACCCGCCGATGCGCAAATCGCGCAGGGCGCGGCGGGCACGGCGCAGGGCCTGCTGCCGGTCGGCGCCGGCGACCACGAGCTTGGCCAGGAGGGAGTCGAACTGTCCGGGAACCACGGATCCCGCGCGCACGCCGGTGTCAAGGCGGATCCCGGGCCCGGTGGGCACCTCGAAGGACTCCACCGTGCCCGGGGACGGCAGGAAGCCCCGGCCCGGATCCTCGGCGTTGATGCGGAACTCGAAGGCGTGCCCGCGCGGTTCCGGGTCCTCCAGGATGGGCAGCTTCTCCCCCGCCGCGATGGCCAGCTGGGCGGCCACCAGGTCCACGCCGGACGTCTCCTCGGTGATGGGGTGCTCCACCTGCAGGCGCGTGTTGACCTCCAGGAAGCTCAGGAAACCGCTGCCGTCCAGCAGGTACTCCACGGTGCCGGCGCCCACGTATCCGGCTTCACGGCAGATGGCCTTGGCCGAAGCATGGATTTCCGCGCGTTGTTCGGGGGTGAGGAACGGGGCGGGCGCCTCCTCAACGAGTTTCTGGTGGCGGCGCTGCAGCGAGCAGTCACGGGTGCCCACCACCACCACGTTGCCGTGCGTGTCCGCGACGACCTGGGCCTCCACGTGCCGGGGCCGGTCCAGGAACTTCTCCACATAACACTCGCTGCGGCCAAAGGCGGCCAGGGATTCGCGGACCGCGGAGTCGAAGCTTTCCTCGATGTCGGCGAGGTTCCGGACTACCTTCAGGCCGCGGCCGCCGCCGCCGAACGCCGCCTTGATGGCCACGGGCAGGCCCACCTGCTCGGCGAAGGCGCGGACCTCGGCAGCGCTGGCCACGGGCCCGTCGCTGCCCGGGGCCAGCGGAGCCCCGGCACGGACGGCCACCTCGCGGGCGCTGACCTTGTCCCCGAGGAGCCGGATGGTTTCCGGGGACGGTCCGATCCACGTCAGGCCGGCGTCGAGGACAGCCTGCGCGAAGCCGGCGTTCTCGGACAGGAAGCCGTAGCCGGGGTGGACGGCGTCGGCGCCGCTTTTGGCTGCGACAGCGAGGATCTTGTCGATGTCCAGGTAGGTTTCCTGGGGCCTGGAGCCAGCCAGCGAGTAGGCCTCAGTGGCGGCGGAAACGTGCAGGGCGTCGGCGTCGGGGTCGGCATAGACGGCAACGCTTTCCAGGCCTGCGTCGTCGCAGGCCCGGGCGATGCGGACGGCAATCTCGCCGCGGTTGGCAATGAGGACTTTACGCATGGGAGGTTTCCTTAAGTGTTTCTGGCAGTGCTGCGGCGGTTTCCGCGGCGGCGAACCGCACGGGGGCGCCCGGGGGAAGCTGGGCGGCTTTGTCCAGGTCGGCGTGGACGACGACGGCAATCACCGGATACCCGCCGGTCACCGGGTGGTCAGAGAGGAAGAGTACGGGCTGGCCTTCCGGCGGCACCTGCACGGCACCGCGAACGGTTCCTTCGCTGGCCAGTTCGCCGTCCCGGTTGCGGGTGAGGGCGTGGCCCTTGAGGCGCAATCCGATCCGGTTGGACTGCGGTGTGACGGTCCATTCCCGGGCCAGGAAGTCCTGCAGTGTTTCGGTGCTGAACCAGTCCTGCCGGGGTCCGGGGACCACGCGCAGCACGGTGGCCCCGGGATGGTCCGGGAGGGGTGATGCCTCGGGATGGCCCACGGAGCTTCCCGGCTTCGGGGTGAGCACGGGGAGGATGGTGCCTTGCTTGAGCGGTTCCGGGCCAACCCCTGACATGGTGTCCGTGGACCGGCTGCCAAGCGCCTCGGACCCGCCGATCCCGCCGCGGACCCCGATGTAGGAACGAAGCCCGGCCGTGGCGTTGCCCACCGTCAGCTTCTCCCCTGCCAGCAGCGCGAAGGGGGCACCGCACCCGGGGTGCCGCACCGCCGTCGTACCCCTTCCTGTTTCCTGCGCCGGAGGCGTGATCTGCAGCGGAACGTCCGCTCCGGTGACCGCGAGGACCTGGTCGGAGAGGGCCTCGAGCTCCAGGCCGCCGAAGAGGAGTTCGACGGCTGCGGCTCCTTCAGCATTGCCCACCAGGCGGTTGGCGCGGCGCAGTGCCCCGCGGTCCATGGCGCCGGCGCTGCTGACGCCGAGCGACGCGAAGCCGGGGCGGCCCAGGTCCTGCACGGTGGCCTGCAGTCCGGGTTTGCGGACGGCAAGGCCCTCGGCGGCCTGGCCCGTCCCTGTGCTGTGGCCGGGGGAGGCCTTGGGCAGTACGGTGGCCTGTTCGCGGACGGCAGTGAAACGGACGGTATCCCCGGGGCGGACCAGCGCGGGGTTCTCCCGGCTGAGGTCCCACATGACCGCGCCGGTGCGGCCGATCAGCTGCCAACCACCGGGCGACTGCCGCGGGTAGACCGCCGAGTAGGCGCCCCCCAGGGCCACGGCTCCGGCGGGGACGGCTGTCCGGGGTGAACGTCGCCGCGGGACCTCCAGGCTGGGGTTTTCACCCGTGAGGTAGGCGAAGCCCGGGGCGAAGCCGGCAAAGGCCGCGGTCCACAACTGGCCCGTATGGGCGGCCACCACTCCCTCCCGGCCCAGGCCGGTGAGTTCTGCCACCTCGTCCAGGTCCTCGCCGTCGTACACCACCTCGATGGTGACCAGCGCGCTCTCGGTGTCCGCGGGAGCCTCCAGGTCCAGGGTGCTCACATAAGCCGTCAGGGCACGGACCGAGTCGGCTGAATCGGCAGTAATGAGGACGGTGGTGGCGGCTGCGATGACATCAACCTGGCCCGGCTGCGGGTGGACGGTGAGCTGGGCCTGGAGGCTGAGGACGGCGTCCAGGGACGCAAGCTCCACGAGGATGGCACGGTCTCCTGCAGGGCGGATGCCTGTCAGTTCCGTGTGGGGGCCGTTGTTGGCCGACTGCTGCGTGGTGGTCATGGTTAGGCGAAGCTTTGGATCTGGATGCCGGCGTCCACCAGGGCGGCGCGGACGGCGGCGGCCATCGCTACTGCGCCGGGGGTGTCACCGTGCAGGCAGATGCTTTCCGCTTTGACGGACACCAGCGATCCGTCGATGGCGCGGACCACGCCGTCCCCCGCCAGGCGCAGGACGTGTTCGACGACGTCACGCACCTCGTGCAGCACGGCGCCGGGTTCGCGGCGGGACACCAGGGTTCCGTCCGGGTTGTAGGCGCGGTCGGCGAAGGCTTCAGCCACGGTGCGGAGCCCCGCGGCATCCGCCTGCCGCTGGATCTCGGAGTTGGGAAGGACCATGAGGGGCAGGGTGGGGTCCACGGCGAGGATGGCGGCCACGACGGCGCCGGCCTGCTTGGGGTGGTTCACGATGGTGTTGTAGAGGGCGCCGTGGGGCTTGACGTAGCGGACGGCGGTTCCCGCCGCGAGGGCCACGGCCTGGACGGCGCCGATCTGGTAGACGACGTCAGCTGTCAGTTCCGCGGGCGTCATGTCCACAAACCGGCGGCCGAAGCCTGCCAGGTCCCGGTAGCCGGGGTGGGCGCCGACGGTAACGCCGGCCTTCACAGCCGCCTGGCACGTGGCCATGATGCCCACGGGATCCCCGGCGTGGAAGCCGCAGGCTACGTTGGCACTGGAAACACTCTCGAAAATGGCGGCGTCATCACCGAAGGACCAGTTCCCAAAGGACTCGCCGACGTCACTGTTCAGGTCGATGGTGGGCATTGTGATCTCCGTCTCGAATTGCTGTTCATCCAAGAATGCCCTAAAAACTCAGATTGTTCAACAATCTGGCAGCCCTTTTACAACGCCCCATCACGTTCTGCCGCTTCCCGCCGGACGCCCCATCATCTCCCGCCGCTTCCTGCCGGACGCCCCATCATCTCCCGCCGCTTCCTGCCGGACGCCCCATCATCTCCCGCCGCTTCCCGCCGGACGCCCGATCACGTTCCGCCGCTTCTTATCGGATGCCCCATCACTTCCTTTGGCGTTGCAGCCGTATGTGGTGGGGCGTCCCTTGGATCAGGGCGGTAGGTGGTGGGGCGTCCCTTGGATCAGGGCGGTAAGTGGTGGGGCGTCTGCTGGTTGGTTGTTAAATGTGGGAGGCCCCAACCGGTGTGGTTGGGGCCTCGACCTAATGTGTGTTCGGCGGTGACCTACTCTCCCACACCCTC